>JAUNLZ010000049.1 GCA_030532005.1 Porphyromonas sp. | reverse complement strand
CGAGGTCATCAATACCGACCGGCTGACGCCGATCGGCATTGATGACCTCGGGCTAAATAAATTCGACCCCTCCAGGGTCGCCGATGTTCCGACGTTCACGCCATATAATGATCCGATGGGGGTCGCGACGTTCCCCACACCATATATATACGTAACCTCACGAATCGACCCCAAATCGGTGATACGTCGGACGACCCCGTAGGGGTCGCATTTAAATAGCCCGCGGTCAATGGCGAACGTTGGCGTCAGCCAACGCGAGGCGTTGACCCCGGGAAACGATGCCTCCCACCCCTGCCGACCTTTAGGTCGCACCATATATATTGGGGTGCGATGGGTGATGCGACCTAAAGGTCGGATTGCGTAACGGATAACCGGTTCCCGAGGTCATCAATGCCGATAGGCGTTAGCCTATCGGCATTGATGACACACGGGCTAAATAAATTCGACCCCTACGGGGTCGCCGATGTTCCGACGTTCACACCATATACATATGTGATCCGATGGGGTCGCCGTCGTTCCGACGTTCACACCATGTATATATGTGTGATCCGATGGGGGTCGCCGTTGTTTCGACCAATGACACCGTATATATAAGTGTGTCACGGTAGGTGGGATCGCGACGTTCCCCACACCATATATGTGCGTAACCTCACGAATCGCACCCCAAATGGGGATAACGACGGACGACCCCGTAGGGGTCGCATTTAAATAGCCCGCGGTCAATGGCGAACGTTGGCGTCAGCCAACGCGAGGCATTGACCCCGGGAAACATTGCACCCCACCCCTTCCGACCTTTAGGTCGCACCATATATATTGGGGGCGATGGGTGGTGCGACCTAAAGGTCGGATTGCGTAACGGATACCCCGTTCCCGAGGTCATCAATGCCGACCGGCTAACGCCGATCGGCATTGATGACACACGGGCTACAGAGATTCGTCCCCTCCGGGGTCGCCGTCGTTTCTTTTGAATCTCTATCTTTTGTTTGTTACGAATAATCATCCACGATGGTAGGATTCTTCGGGATTATACCCTTTTTTTGATAGGATCAAGGTTGGTCTTATAGAAGCTATTGGATTCCGGCAATAATGGTTGTTTATTGCCAATATCCAACCATTATAATAGACCATCGTAGACCGTCTATTGGTATCGCCTTTCTTTGGTTTGTGCTTTCTCCTCAATCTCCCGCAGAGGTGCCGCGACAACCTTGACATCGTGGTTACCATCCCGCTTCTTCATCTTCCGACGCACCAATCTATTCGCATAATTGCCTGTCCGCACGTAAAGAGGGGTGACGCGTGAATGTCGATACGATTGTTGGTGTGGGGAGAGTGCTGTCTTTCTTTTTTTGTAAGTTTGCGTTAGTGGTTCAGTGCCTTTATACAGACCTTTTAGTGACTGTCACTGAGGGTTCTCAAAACAGGGCTTTTACCATCTTTACCAACCTCTATCAATATGATTTGTAATGGCTAAGACGAAGAAAGAGAGGGTTACACCTAAGGAAAATAGACGCAAACGACATGACCATCAAGTCTCGATGGGCGGCAGCTTGGGGGAGCGTATCGGACGTTTCTTTAACCGGCTCAAGGGTCCCGATCGTATGCTGCCGGTAGTGGCGGGTGCCATTCTGTTTTTCTTGGGTCTCTTTACCGCCTATTCGTTCGTGGTCTATTTGGTGGAGGGGCATATAGATCAGAGTGTGCTGTTGGATCCCGATTTGGCTACTTTGGAGGATCAAGCCGCAGCGATGAAAGGGCACAACGGCGTCTTCGGTATGAATTTGATGCACTTATTGGTCAATGAGTGGATCGGCTTTGGTCTCATCTCTATCATTGCGATGCTCCTCGCCGTAGGTATCGGTTTGTTGGGGATATGGAGGGTCAACTATGCCAAGAAAATTATCTTTTACGTGGTTGCCACCTTTTGGTTGTCACTCTTCTCAGCCGCCGCTCTGAGGGGCTTGGCACAGTGGTTCAGCTTTTACCCCGGCGGTATTTTGGGCGAGACGATGTACAACTGGCTCTTGGTGCGGTTGGGCGGTGTGGGGCTTTGGATGGTCATTGTCCTCACCTTCTTCCTTGTGCTTTTCTTATTTTTCAGTAGCGTGCGACGCGGCTATAACAACTGGGTGACCGGTCGACGTCACCGTACGGAAAAGAGAGAATCGGTCGGCCGTAAGCGGGGCATGGCAAATTGGTTTAGACGACAAAAGGATCTTCTCGATAATGACGATGATCAAAGGATAGAGCCCATCCCCGATGACCTTGTAGAACCGACCGGGGTGGCGGAGGAGTCGGCACAACCTGCACAACCCACCATCCATTTGGAGGATATGACGGAGCAGGAGCCGTCCGTCTCTTTTAAGAGCGACCAAGTACAGCGTCCGGCGGTGGCGGTGCCTACCGCCTCTATGGAGCCGAATGCGGTGGACCTGGTGGTGACGGACAACCGTAATATGGATGATGAATTGACCACCGCGGAGTTGCGGGCGCGTCAGATAGTGGAGGAGCAAGGGGAGTATGACCCGCGGAAAGAGCTCTCAAGGTTTGAGATGCCCCACGCCGAGCTACTCAAGAAGTACGAGCAGGACAACAGCGAAATAGATATCGAGGAGATAGAGGAGAATAAACGCTTGATCACCTCTACGTTGGAGAGCTTCCGTATCGGAATCAAGTCGATCAACGCCACCGTGGGCCCCGCCATCACGCTCTACGAGGTGGTGCCGGAGGAGGGTATACACATATCGAGGATCAGGAGCTTGGAGGACAATATCTCTATGAGCTTGTCGGCCATGGGCATACGTATCATAGCTCCGATCCCGGGCAAGGGCACCATAGGTATGGAGGTGCCCAACAAAAAACCGCAGGTGGTGAGTATGCGTTCGGTGATTCTCTCCAAGAAGTTTAACGAAAGCACCGCCACTCTGCCTGTGGCGCTCGGTCGTACGATTACCAATGAGGTCTTTGTCTTTGACCTTGCCAAGGCGCCTCACCTCTTGGTCGCAGGAGCTACGGGACAGGGTAAGTCGGTGGGGCTTAATGCCATTATCACTTCGCTGTTGTACAAGCTGCACCCGTCGGAGCTGAAATTTGTGATGGTCGATCCCAAGATGGTAGAGTTTAGCCTCTACAGTCTGATCGAGAAGCATTACATGGCCAAACTCCCCGACGAAGATCAGGTGATCATCACCGATCCCAAGCGGGTGCAGGGGACTTTGGAGTCGCTCTGTGTGGAGATGGACGAGCGGTACGAACTATTGTCGGCCGCTCATGTCCGCAACATCAAGGAGTACAACAAGAAGTTTAAGGAGCGCCTGCTCAACCCTCAGAAAGGGCACAAGTTTTTGCCCTATATCGTGCTGATTATTGACGAGTACGGCGATTTGATGCTCACGGGGGGCAAGGAGATCGAAGCTCCGATCACCCGATTGGCACAGAAGGCGCGTGCCGTGGGCATCCATGCCATCATCGCCACACAACGTCCGATGGCATCGATCATCACGGGAGCCATCAAGGCCAACTTCCCGGGTAGATTGGCGTTTAAGGTCTCTTCGGGCATCGACTCCAAAATCATATTGGACGCTCCCGGAGCCAACCGATTGATCGGCAGGGGCGACAGCCTCTTTACCACCGGCAATGACCTGACCCGCGTGCAGTGTGCCTTTGTCGATACTCCGGAGGTCAATAACTTGGTGGACTTCATCAGCCGCCAACCGGGATTTCCCGGAGCATATGATCTGCCGGAGGTCAAGTCCGAGGCCGGCCCCGGCGGCGGTTTGGCATCGGGTGAGTTGGATCCAAGTGAGTGGGACGAACTATTCGAACCTATTGCCCGAAGGATCGTGTTGGATAAACGTCCGTCGGCCAGTTACATCCAACAGATATTCGGGGTCGGTTACAATAGGGCGTCAAGGATTATGGTGCAATTGGAGCATGCAGGTATCATTGCGCCGCCCGAGGGCAATAAAGCCCGCGAACTATTGGTCACCACCGAGGAGCAGTTGGATCATCTTTTAAATAAGCAAGAATGATTAGTGATATGACGAGAAATAAGATAGCGGTACTCCTCACCACCCTACTCCTATGCACCCTTACGGCATCGGCGCAGGAGGGGTTGCTCGGCAAGGCAAAGCGGTACATAGATAGCGCCAACGGTTTGCAAGTGGAGTTTGAACTGACGATGGACGGGGAGACCTCCCAAGGCGCTTACTACGCTCTCGGGGAGGCCTTTTACTTGGAGACGGACGGGCTGAAGGCTTGGCACTCGGACGGCAGTCTCTGGGTCTACCTATCGGTCAATAACGAAATCTCCCTCACTCATCCCCATCGGGAAGATCTGTTGGAGCTCAATCCGCTCCTCAATTTGGATCGCATCTCAGACAAGACTTTTACCGTCACAGAGACAAAGGCGAAGGGTGTAACCACCGTCAAAGCGGCGCCAAAAGAGCGGGAGGAGGTAGAGTGGATAATGCTGACTGTCGATACCGACGGCAAGCCCCTTTCGCTCAGAGTCAAGCAACGGAGTTTGGAACAGCCGGTGATGCTCAAGGTGACCCATTTGAGTCTAACCACTTCGGAAGTGATGAAACAAAAGGACTTCTTTAGATACACTCAGAACAAAATGCCGGGTGTAGCGGTTATAGATTTGAGGTAAGAGCGATTAGTAACATTAATGTAATAGATATAGGATTTATAATCAAGGAGTCAATATGGAGTCAATCAATACAAAGGTTTTGATCATCGGGGGAGGACCGGCGGGCTACACCGCTGCGATATACGCATCACGTGCAGGGCTCTCTCCTACGTTGGTGGAGGGTATGCAACCGGGCGGTCAGCTGACGACCACCACGGATGTGGAAAACTTCCCGGGCTACCCCGACGGTATCAACGGTACCGAAATGATGATGAATATCAGGAAGCAGGCAGAGCGCTTCGGCACCGATATGCGATTGGGCGAAGTGACCAAGATTGATCTCAGCAAGCGTCCGTTTGTGGTGGAAATCAATAGCGGTGAGTCGCAGATCATTGCCGAGACGGTGATCGTCGCTACCGGTGCGTGTGCCAAGTACTTGGGTCTGCCCGACGAACAGAAATACCTCGGTATGGGCGTGAGCGCTTGTGCTACTTGTGACGGATTTTTCTACCGCGGACAAGAGGTGGCTGTGGTTGGCGGCGGCGATACCGCGTGCGGTGAGGCGCTCTACCTCTCGCAGATAGCCAAGAAGGTCTACCTCATCGTGCGTCGTGACGAGTTGCGCGCCTCTGTAGTGATGCAGGAGCGGGTCAAGAATACGGAGAATATCGAGATCCTCTGGGAGCACCAAGCCGAAGGTCTATACGGCGAAAACGGTGTGGCGGGTATGCATTTGGTCAAGCGTAAAGGCAAAGAGGACGAGGAGCATTATGACAAGGAGATACAAGGCTTCTTCCTCGCCATCGGGCATACCCCCAATGTCGAGTTCTTGGACGGTCAGATAGAGTTGGACGACCATAACTATATCGTCACCAAGGACGGTATGCCTATGACCAATGTCCCCGGGGTGTTTGCTGCGGGTGACGTGGCCGATCCACACTTCAGACAAGCGATTACCGCTGCGGGCAGCGGCTGTAAGGCGGCGATAAGCGCGGAGCGCTTTATAGGCGAAAATCCACTCTAAAAGATAATAGTTTACAGAGATCTATAGTTAGGTAAGTTCGGGACAGTTGTGATGAGGTATCCCACCCGTCACAACTGTCTTTTTTTGTACCAAGGGATTGCAAGGCCTTTTCTACACCGTGACACCGCTCCGGATCAAAAAAAGGTCAAAATGTATAGTGATTATAAAAACCTTTTTGTATCTTTGGGTAGTTGCACTTCTAAAAGGAAGTGACACAACGAATCCTGAGAGACCTAACATAAAGTATAACTAAAAACAAACAAACCACATGACTAAGACAGTAAAAGGCACGGTGGTGATAGACCAAGTGCGTTGCAAAGGCTGTAACCTCTGTGCGGTGGCGTGCCCGACCGGTACTTTGGCTATGCACCCTACGGAAATCAACGACAAAGGATACCACTACTCTTATATGGCCAATCCCGAATCCTGCATCGGTTGCGCCAACTGCGGACTGGTATGCCCCGACGGATGTATCACTGTGTACAGGGCAGGTAAGTAATGGACAATAACCTATAAACAAAGGATATGGAAAAAGAAGTAAGGCTATTGAAGGGTAATGAGGCCCTCGCTCTCGGTGCCATCCGCGCGGGTGTGGATGGATATTTCGGATACCCTATCACTCCTCAAAGTGAAGTAATGGAGTGTTTGATGGAGGAAGCTCCTTGGGAGACTACAGGTATGGTGGTGCTCCAGGCAGAGAGCGAAATCGCCTCTATAAATATGGTATATGGCGGTGCCGCCTGCGGTAAGCGCGTGATGACCACTACCTCCAGCCCCGGTTGGAGTTTGATGCAAGAGGGTGCCAGCTACTTGGCCGGTGCCGAATTGCCTTGCGTGGTGGCCAACGTGATGAGAGGCGGTCCCGGACTCGGTACGATACAGCCAAGCCAAGGAGACTACTTCCAGGCCGTTAAGGGCGGAGGTCACGGTGACTACCACTTCTTGGTACTCGCCCCCAACTCTGTACAGGAGATGGCGGACTTCGTAGACTTGGGCTTTGAAATCGCCTTTAAGTACCGCAACCCCGTGATGATCTTGTCAGACGGTGTCATCGGTCAGATGATGGAGAAAGTGACGCTACCCGAGCAGAAGGAGCGCATCCCTGAGGAGGAGATCCGTGCGAAACACAAGTGGGCTACCATCGGTCACGACGGTGACCACAGAGCGGTTATCACCTCATTGGAGTTGCAATCTCAAGTGATGGAGGAAAATAACCACCGTTTCCAAGCCAAGTATGGCGCGATGGAGGAAAATGAGGTGCGTTATGAAGAGGTACAGACCGAGGATGCGGAGTACATCATCGTGGCATTCGGATCAAGTAGCCGTATCGCTCAGAAGGTGGTGGAGCTTTGCCGTGCCGAGGGCAAGAAAGTAGGTATGATCCGTCCTATCACCCTGTGGCCGTTCCCAACCAAGCGCATCGCGGAGTTGGCTCAGCAAGCCAAGGGCTTCATCAGTGTTGAGCTCAATGCCGGTCAGATGGTAGAGGATGTACGCTTGGCGGTGGACGGCAAGGTACCCGTATACCACTACGGACGTATGGGTGGTATGATCTTCGCTCCGGGCGAGATCAAGGAGGCTATGGCGAAGAGCTTTGGCTGGTAATGGATTAGTAAACTGGATGAGAGTCAGACGTCAGAGAGATGTACGTTAGCGACAGTATAGACCAACTGCTCACGGCGGTATTCCTACTCTTGGCGGTAGCCGCTTTCGTGATCTTTTTCGTGGTGAGTGACCGCACCCCTTTCTTTTGGTTGGGCGGCATCGCGGTGGCCTTGAGGCTGTTTCAGTACGGACGCAGGGTATTTGTCAAACGAAAAGCACGCAAAGACCGCTACTCTCAATCAGATATTTGACCTTAAAAAGAGACATTTTATATCATGGATAACAAACAACAAGTCATGGGCGAAACCTCTGTGGACGTTTCACAACTCGTTAAGCCCGAAAACTTAGTGTACGAAAGACCAAAGCTCCTCACCGACGCGGTGATGCACTATTGCCCCGGATGTAGCCACGGTGTGGTACACAAATTGGTCGCTGAGGTGATCAACGATATGGGTATGAAGGACCGCACCGTAGGTATCGCGCCTGTGGGATGCTCCGTATTTGCCTACAATTATATAGACGTAGACTTCCAAGAGGCGGCACACGGACGCGCGCCTGCCCTTGCTACCGCTGTCAAGCGACTCAACCCCAACCACTTGGTATTTACCTACCAGGGTGACGGTGACTTGGCCGCCATCGGTACGGCAGAGACCATCCACGCCGCTAACCGCGGTGAGAATATCACCATCATCTTTATCAATAACGCTATCTACGGTATGACCGGCGGTCAGATGGCGCCTACCACCCTTATCGGTATGCCTACCACCACTTGCCCCGCAGGACGTAACGTAGAGCTCAACGGTTATCCCCTCAACATCACCAACCTCCTCAAGGAGTTGGACGGTGTATGCTACGTGACCCGCCAGAGTGTACACACACCTGCCAATATCCGCAAGGCCAAGAAGGCGATCCGCAAGGGCTTTGACAACTCTATGGCACGCAAAGGTACCTCTATCATAGAGATCGTATCTACCTGCTCCAGCGGTTGGAAAAAGACTCCGGAGAAAGCCAATGAGTGGTTGGCGGAGAATATGTTCCCCAACTATCCACTCGGTGACCTCAAAGACATCTAAACCTAAAGACAATTATATTTGATATGAAAACATACGAGATAGTTATTTCCGGTTTTGGAGGTCAGGGGGTCCTCTCAATGGGTAAGATTTTGGCTTACTCCGGACTGATGGGTGATAAGGAAGTGAGCTGGATGCCCTCCTATGGTCCCGAGCAACGCGGTGGTACCGCCAACGTGACCGTCATCATCAGCGACGAACAGATCAGTTCGCCAATCCTCAACGAGTACGACGTAGCTATCGTACTCAACCAACCATCGATGGATAAGTTTATGCCTATGGTCAAGAAGGGCGGCATCATGCTCTATGACAGCAATGGCGTACAGAGTATCCCCGAGCGTGACGATGTCAATGTTTACCGCGTAGATGCAGTAGACGAGAGCGTCAAGATGGCCAATACCAAGGTGTTTAATATGATTGTACTCGGCGGTCTCCTCAAGGTGGCGCCAATGATTGACATACACAACGTAGAGGCCGGTCTGAAAAAGACCCTGCCCGAGCGTCACCACAAGTTGATTCCTCTCAACTTGGAGGCCCTCCAACGCGGTATGGAGATCATACAGCACGAGCGCGTAGCCAAGTAATTGATACCATTTGTATATAGACCGTGTAGATAGGTCTGTATACTATATAAAAGGGGTTGTGTATGATTCTGTACACAACCCCTTTTATATAGATGATATCCCCCATCCCCTACTCCGCCAATCGTATCGGCACCGATCTACCTGTCAGCGTGTGTGCCATGACCCAGCCGTCACCCTCGATATAAGTAATCGGCTGACGAAAAACCACCCCCTCATCATCCTCCACCTCAAAAAGATCCCTATCCACCAACAAGATTTGCGACAGACCGGCAGACAAACGGTCGGAGTGCGCTTTGTAAACAGCCTCTTTGCCACACCACAGATAGATGGGCGGCAGCCCCAAACGGTCAAGTGTCTCACGCTCTTCCTTAGAGGCATAGCGGGGCAATAGCCGTGCCGCCTGATCCTCTTTCTCCTCTATATCAATCCCCACACGCATCCCCTTGGGAGCAAAAGCAACCGCCAACCAGTGATCCGAATGCGATAGCGAAAGTTCCAAAGACCCCTCACCCTGCCATACCGGTTGCCCCGATGGCAGATGCCCGAGCCCTTCGCCCAAAAGACGCGCTTCCGCCTCTTGCTCCGCTATCCGTCGTTTAAGATCAGACCTCAAAGGCGTCAGGAGGATAGTGTAGGGCGTCATTATTTCTGTGACCTATCGGGATAAAACTGTACCTTGCTGATACGTCGGCGCCCCATCTCACGTACCACAAAACGGTGGTTGCGGATGTATATCTCCTCACCCACAACAGGGAAATCCCCCTTCGACTCCAACAGCATACCGCCCAGCGTATCCACCTCCTCCATTTCCTCCTCTATCTCCTTATAGTCCGGCACCTTGACCACCCTCAAAAAGTCGATGATACCGATCTTGGCATCAAAGATATAACTGCCGTCGGGCTGTTGGGTGTAGAGCGTCTCTTCGTCCGTGTCATACTCATCCTCAATCTCCCCCACAATCTCCTCCAACAGATCCTCCATGCTGACCAATCCGCTCGTGCCGCCAAACTCGTCCACTACGATGGCCAGATGTATTTTCTCCGTCCTAAACTCCTCCAAAAGACTATTGATCTTCTTGCTCTCAGGGACAAAGAACGGTTCTCTCATCAGAGGCCGCCAGTCAAAATCATCCGTCTCGCCGAGATGCGAAAGCAAGTCTTTGGCATAGAGTACCCCCTTGATATTATCGATACGCTCCTCGTAGACCGGCATCCGAGAGTAGCCTTTATCAGCAATCAATCCTTTGACGTCACTAAATCGATCCTCCATCTCCACCGCCACGATATCCATACGCGGCGTCATCACATCGTTGACCGATTTGCGGTGAAAGCGGACAATACCGTGCAGCAACTGTTGCTCCTCCTCATTGACCGTCGTCAGCGAGATGGCGCGCTCCAACTCCGTCTCCGACACCTGCGTCTCCTTCCTCGTAAACGGCTTCGTCACCCCCTCACCTATTCCTACCAATCCTCTGACCATAGGCTTCGTCAGCTTCATAAAAGTCTCAATCAACGGGATGATAGACCGTGACGCCGACAGTGCGTGGTTTTGGAAATAAACCTTGGGCAAGATCTCCCCAAAAAGCAATACGATAGTAGTGATACCGATCACTTGGACGGTAAAGCCCAACGTCGGCACACGACTAAAATCAAAGAGGCGGCTCACCGCATAGCCGGTCAACATCGTGATAGAGATATTGACGAAGTTATTCATCACCAAAATAGTACCCAAGAGATAGTCGGGATTGGCCAAAGCGTCCAAGATCTTACGGTCGTTCTTGTGCTTTTCCTGCTCCATCTCGTCAATATCTTTAGGTTGTAAGGAGAAAAAAGCCACCTCCGAGCCCGAAAACAACGCACTAAACCCCACAAAAATAACAGCCAATACAATCGCGATTACCACAGACGCGGTGATCGGATAGCTCTCAACACCACTAAAAAGATGAGATAAATAACTCGGGTCGTCCAAAATATTTGATTTTAATGTTACTTCACCACCTCAAGGAGCGATCAAAAAGGGAGACCGCTCTCGTCCTTATCCAACTCCTCAAAGTATCTGCCATAGCGCTCAACCAAGTCGGTGTCATCAGGCAGAGACGCCGCCTCCGGCACCTCTTTGTCAATCTTCTGCACACGGTCCGCAATGATAAAAGTATGCACAGCCGACTTCCCGTCGCGGTTGTACGTGCGAGTGTAGGTCAATCGGCCGATCACCTCCACCAAATCCCCTTGCATCAGAGAGCCCGCCACCTCCTCCGCCAACTGACGGAAGCAAATCACACGGTGCCAATCGGTAACCCTCCCCATACACTCCACACCGTCACCGGAGACAAACGAATCTGCATGAGTGGCCACCGACAGACGAGTAATACAAGTGGTCGGGTCATACCATCGAGCCATAGGCGTTTTGCCCACATAGCCCAACAGCCGAACACTATTCACCGTTTCTTGCATCACTCACATCCTTCAAGGTTTACAAACACATACACTCCAATACACCATCCATTAGAGTCGCTAAACACTCCCCAAAGATACTGATTTTAATGAAACCAAAGACAACATAGAGCGCCTGCCTATCATTACGCTTATCATCAAGAATATGCACACCAATAAGATGCGTATGATTCCTCAACATGTACGAATAGCAATTGTTATGCCTCCCCTCCTCCACCGATCTTTAGGTCGCACCACCCATCGCACCCCAATATATATGGTGCGACCTAAAGGTCG
>JAUNLZ010000048.1 GCA_030532005.1 Porphyromonas sp. | reverse complement strand
GGCCGACTAACCGCGGCGAGTCGGCCGTCTAACTTCGGCTAAGTTCGGGTCTCCCTTACGTCACTATAAACCAATCAGTTAGGAGGGGGCTGACTTCCCCACCCTCCAAATGTCCCAAATGTATAAAAATAACACCCCGTAGAGGTATTACAGATCCGCTCTTCTTCATCTTTCTACTCGCCAAGCCATTCGCTTAATTCCCGTCCACACGGAAAAAGATGATTCTGCTATTTCAATTCCAAGTTAGGTTTACAGCTTAGGAGTAGGGTAAATTGGCGGGGCATTAAACGAACGACTTTACGGCCTATCTAAATAGCGTGTATGAAAATATTTATCCGCTTTAATTATATATGGTAATGAGGCAATATATCTTTTGGATTGTGATGGCAGTCTGTTTTGCAACCTCGGTGTCTGCTCAGTCTGTTGGATTTGAAGTTAAGGGGAGTGTGTTTGAGAAGAGTACAGGCGAGCCTGTGATTGGGGCGGGTATACGCCTTCTAAACAAAGCCGACTCGGTTTATATCAAGGGGATTTCGACCGGTACCGACGGGCGATTTACCCTCTCCGGTATCAAAACGGGTAAGTACATCGTACATGTTGGATTTATGGGTTTTCAACCCTTTTATCGTGACGTGGAGGTGACGGATAAGAGTGTGAATATCGGACGGATAGAGCTCTCGGAAGCCGTTACCGCTCTTAATGTGGTGGAGGTGACGGCCCAAGCCAATCCGATGACGGTAAAACAGGATACCATCCAGTTTAATGCCGGTGCTTTTAGAGTACGTCAGGGGGCTAATCTCGAAGAGCTGCTCAGACGGATCCCGGGTATGGAGATAGATGAGGATGGCAAGATCACCTATAACGGTGAAGCGATTGAGCGGATAGAGTTGGATGGTCGTAATTTCTTTGGCAATGACCCCCAGATGGCTACGCGCAATCTACCGTCAGACATCATAAAGAATCTGCAAGTGGTGGATAAAAAATCTGAGGAGGCGCGCTTGACCGGTATGAGTGACGGCGAAAAGGTCAAGGTACTCAACTTGGAGATCAAGGAGGATAAGAAGAAAGGATTGATCGCCAACCTCACGGGTGGATATGGTACGAAGGATAGGTACAACACCAACTTGATGACCAACTTTTTTAACGGTGACGCCCGATATACCATATTAGGCGAACTTAATAACATCGACGGCGTGCGTAGGGGTAGGGGAGAGCAAGTGACCCGCCGTATCGGTGGTAACTACGACTCCGCTTTTAAAAATAAAACCATTCTTTTGACTGCGGAAGCCTTTTATACCAACCGTGCCTTTATGACTAACGGTCAAAATCTTAGTGAGGAGTTGCTGGGTGGTGAGCGTCGTAATTATGGCTCGGAGACCTATTCTAATGAGCGTCATCAAGATAATGTCTATGCCAACGCTCGTTTGGAGTGGAAACCGAGTGAGGCCACGATGCTGGTCTACGAACCGACATTTAGGTACAGTAAGAGCAGTAGTGACCAAAGCAGTAACTTTAGTACCGTCAATGGCGAGCGGCAAAAGATCAATGAGGGCTTTTCGTCCGTATTGGATCAAAGTAGCGGATACAATATCAACGGTCAGCTCCATTTCCGTCATACCTTTAATGAGGAGGGGCGCAACCTCTACACCCGTTGGACGTATGATTACAACAATAGCAAGGGAGATGGTACCAACTTGTCGGAGACCCGGTTTTTCCAAACCGGCAAGAGCCAAAATCGTGACCAATACAATGACAATAGAGACGAGGGATTTGGTACCCGTTTGAGAGTGGCTTACTTAGAACCGTTTAGTAAAAAGTGGGCGCTGCAACTGACCTATGATATCAACTACGAAAAGCGAGACAATGACAGAGCGGCATTTAATAAGGACGAGTCGGGTGAGTACACGATCCTTGATCCGGTATACTCTCGTGGATCGAGCAATACTTCTCTGACTCACAGAGCAATGGCGCGGATGCGGTATTCGTTCGGCTCCAAAAGCAATCTCTATTTCGGTATGAGTGCCAATCCAAGTACTACGCATACGGTCACCACACAGGGCGGTGAGGTCAACTTTGACAAGAGTAGGACGGTCTGGAACTACGCCCCCTCGGCTATATTGGAGTATAGACCTACAGACTCTCTGAGCCTCAATGTGCGGTACAGCGGTCGTACCCGACAACCCGGTATGAGCCAACTCAATCCCGCAACCATCATACTGTCTCCTTTGGCCCAAGTGCAGGGTAATCCCGATCTGCTGCCTTCGTTTAACCACAATGTATGGAGTAGTCTCTATATTAACCGACGCGCTTCTCGTCAGAGTTTCAATCTGATGGGCGGTTGGAGCTACGCTACGAATGCCGTAGCATCAAAGCAGTTGATTGATGTCAATACCGGAGCGCGAACCACGACGTATGAAAATATTGACGGTAATCAGTCGGTATTTGCCGGCTTTATGATCAATACACCGATCGGTGGAGCTAAATCCAAGTGGAATAGTTTTACCTTTGGCAGGATCAATTACAGTAGTGAGAAGGGCTTTGTCAATCAAGAACTCAATAAAGCGGATGTGTGGCGGGTACGCGGCGCACAGCGAATCACCTGGAGCGGGTCTTGGCTGCAAGCTACGTTGGGTGGCTTTGCGATGTTGCAAAATGTACACAACTCTATATCTACCGACCTTAATCGCCTGACGTGGGACTACAACGGTTATGGCGAAGCGATTGTGACCCTTCCTTGGGACCTCTCGATCACCTCTCGACTGACCTACCAAGATGCCGTAGGTTATGACGACGGACTCAAACGTGACTTTTGGCTGTTGGACGCTTCGATCAATTGGTCTTTCCTCAAAGGCAAGAATGCCACATTGGAGCTTTCGGGCTATGACCTCTTGCAACAGCGTACCTCTTTCAGACGGCAAGTGACTGCCAATAGGATTGAGGATATGCAGGTCAATGGGATTACTTCCTATGTGATGCTCTCCTTTACCTACCGATTCAATAATATGGGCGGAGGTGTGACTGCACCGCCATCGGGCCGTCGGGGGTATGGCTATGGCAGGGGACGCCGTCCACACTGATAATATAAACCAAAGAGGAGCGAGATCGGTTATGGATCTCGCTCCTCTTTGGTTTAGCGGGGTGTCGGTTATCGGTTAGAACATAAATTGCAATTGTGCTCTAAGCGCGTGTCCCTTGGTACCGACCGGGATGTTATTCGTCGGGTGGCTGTAATTGTATTGCAGCTGCATACGACACTGGCCGTAAAACCATTTGTCTACGCCTATTGTACCGGTGTAGAGTGCCTCTTTGGCGCTGCGGTCAGTGGTGAGGTAATCGCCCGACAGTACGATGTCATAGCGTTTGGGCAGGTGAACCACGGCGGTAAGGTAGGCGCCCATAGCGGTGATGCCGTTGTCCTTGCCGTACATATACTCTGCCGAAACTGTGACCGGTTGGTAATCGGCTATGATGCCGGCACTGGCGCGGTGACGGGTATAGCTTTCGCCCTTGGTGACTCCCTTGCCACTGCCCATAGCGATCTGTTTGCCTCCCAAATATGAAGTGTGGAGGGTAAGCCCCGTGTATGGACGCACGTAGAGGGCGCCGCCAAATAGTTTGCCGAGATTAAAGTCTTTGGCATTCATTCCCTGACCGTTCATGGCTACGAGTTTGTAAGTCAGCTTGTTTTGGAGTAGATCGCCTGACAATTCGACTCCCATATCACGTCCTGAAGTACCGAAGTAGAGCGGATCCATACCTACGCCCGAAAAGTAAACGGTCGGCATGGTACCGCCCGTAATGAGGGGGTTGATGAATGGCGCTATTTGGTTCTCGTAACTGAAGGGGGTCTTAAACTGTCCCGCTCTCACCCTGAACTGTGGTGCAAAGGTGTATTGCATGTAAAGATCTTTGAGCATCACGGGACTGTTAAATTGTACAGTGACTCCCCATTTCCATCGGTCGTTAATTTGCCCAACCGCCAATACCTCCATCTTATTGATACCCAAAGTGGCAGCCGTGGTGGCATCGGTGTCGTGAGTGTATTCGGCAAGGATCTGACCGTAACCTTTGATCTGGATGCGAGGTTGGGTACAACAGTCCTTCTCTTGTGCCAACGCACTGATGCAGGTCAATAACCCTGCGATAACGATGAGTAAACTTTTCTTCATACAATATTCGATAATTAATTAAGTGATATAATAATTGCAATGGGTGTCCCGGTGGACTCTGACTTAGAGTGTTGTCTCTTTCCACTGACAGAGGAGCATCTCTATCAGATCGGTAATCAGAAAGAGCAAGAAGCCGACAATGCTGAGGATAACAATGGCTCCATACATGGTGATGTAGTCGAAGCGCATCCAAGCATCGGTGATGAAGTAGCCCATACCGTGTTCCGTGCCGTAGGTCTCTGTGACAAATAGTACCGAGATGGCTGTGCCTATCGCTACTCTGAGTGTCGACAGCGTATCGGGAAGTGTTGCGGGGAGCAAGATGTGGCGGAATACTTGCCATTGATTGGCCCCTAAGGAGGTGGAAATCAAAAAGCTCTCTTTGGGGATATTGAGGAGGCTGTCTCGGATATTGACAATCACCTGGAAGATGATGATCAGTACAATCATAGTGATTTTACCGCCGTCGCCTAATCCGGCTATCAGCATCACAATAGGAAGCAATGCCAGCTTGGGTATGGGGTAGGCGAGGTAGGTAAAGGCACTCATCACCTTGCCAACCATACGGTAGCGGTACATCAGCCATGCGATAAGAATGCCCAAAAGTAGCGCTATCGGTAGTCCGATGAGTATCCGACTGAGGCTGGCGGAGAGGTGCTTAACCATATCCGAATTGAGTAACTGAGGGAGTGCCTGATACACCTTTACAGGCGATTCGATGGCGGCGCCTCGGAGGGTTACCGCCGCCAAACCCCATAGTAGATTGATGAGGAGGATCCCGAGGAGGGTGCGGAAGAGCAGTTTCCGGAGTGTCTTAGTCTTCTTCATGTTTCAACACCTCCTTGATGATTTTGTCGGCTGTCGGCATCACCGTATCGGCCATGATATGCCCGGGTGCGCCGCCAATCACAATGACCCGATTGGTGAGCCCTTCCAACTCTTGCAGATTGTGGCTGACGATGATAGTAGTCATACCCAATTCTTCTTGGTAACTACGAAAGAGTGCTCTACTCTTCTCTGCCGTGTTGATGTCGAGAGCCGAAAAGGGTTCGTCCATCAATAGTAGGTCGGGCGATTGCAGAAAGGCGCGAGCCAAAGCGACACGCTGCTTTTGCCCTCCGGATAACTCGGCGGGGAAGCGGTCTAAAAGACTATCGAGTTGCAGGCGACGCGCCAATTGCTCCAGCGTTACACCCGCCGTCTGCTCCTTGCCGATGGTGAGCGGGAATAGGATATTGTCTCGTACCCTCTTCCAAGGCAATAGTCCGTAGTTCTGAGGCACCAAGGCGATGGACTGTCGCTTAGGATCGGGTCGACTGCCGTTGATGGAGACCTCTCCCTTATAGTCTTTCAATACCCCCGACAGGATACTGAGCAACGTAGACTTGCCGCTGCCCGATACGCCCGTAAGCCCTACCACCTCGCCTTTCTCTATCGATAGGTTGATGCCTTGGATGGCAGGTAGAGCGGAGTGGCTACGGTACTGATACGTGAGATCTTTGATCCTGATTGTTGCCAAAGTGGTTGCTGATTAGTTGGGCAGATAATCCCCGGATATGAGACCTTCGCCGGAGTAACCTACAGGGACCAAGTTTTTGTGTTTGAGCCACTCGAGGGTCTCGGTTATCTCTTTCTCGCTCGGCAGTTCGGCATAGACATAGTTGGGCAGCACTATGTGTTGGACTAAATCTTGAGGTACGCCGGCATCCTTTACCAACACCTCTCTCAGCTCTTCTATCGTATGGCTCTTGATGTAGTCTACACCTCGGTTGTAGGCTACCAACAGCGCCTTGATGGACTCGCCCTTTTCGGTCAGAGCTTTCTCTGTAAACATCGTGCCGGTGAGTGACAACCCGAGGTCGCGAGTCGAGGAGAGCGAGTTGCAACCGTTTTGTTTAGAGATAGTGATAAAGGGGTCGGGGAAGACAGAGGCGTCAATGTTATCAGAGAGCATCATCTCCATCCTCAGAGGTATCTTATTGACCTCAGGTTTCTCAATCTCCGATACCTCCAATCCCGACGCTTCGAGCATCTTGTCGGTCGCATATTCGATGACGGTGTTGCGAGAGACCGCCACCTTCCTACCTCTCAGTTGTGACATCTCCGTGATCTTCGGACGTGCCATGATCTCAAAATATCCGTCGTGCTTCACCACAATAGCCAAAGGCAGACCGGCGGCGTGCTGTATGGCCGCCCCCGTGTAGTCTATGATTGTACCGTCCAACTGCCCGCTCCTAAATGCGGCATCACGATCATTGGCGGAGAAAAACTTGACAATCTCCAATTGCAGACCGATACTATCGGTGTATCCCATCCGTTCGGCAATGACATAAGGGAGATAGTCTAGCGAAGACATAGCTCCGATCTTGAGTGGAGGCAGTTCGGTTTGCGCTTTCTTGCTGTCGCTATTACAGCTACTGAGTAGTGCAGATACACCCAGAGCCAATACACCCAGCGCCAATACCAAGTAAATCTTCTTCATAATCCCGGTCGTTTACAATAAATCAAATACTTCCTTAAATGCGTCTGCATCCGTATCCTCCTCGGCATAAAAGGAGAGCGGATAGAGTGGCAGATCGGCGAGCGCTTCGTTGAGGGTCTCTTGGAAAGCGTTGATGTTGCGGGTATAGAAACACCACAGGCGTTGATCCTCGCCGGTCACTTGATAGGCTTGGAGCGCCAAGTTGGTTTTCTCCAATGCCGGTATCAAGGCTTGCTCAAAAACCTCCATCTCTCGGGTCGTCGCCTCATCCGGCAGACCTGCATTGTCTCCCTTGTACTGCCAAGTGATATCCACTCGGATAGGGTATTTACCGCTCTCCAAAGCTTTGGGCATCTCGTCCCTGATCTGCAAAAACCTCACTCTTCCGGTGTCAGATTCGCCCTCCACCATTAACGAAGTCATCTCTTTACTTATTCGTGCCATATCAACATTCCTTATACTTGTGCTTGGCCCTCTGATGTGCCGCCAACTCCAACGAGTTAATCACATTTTGTATCACGATGTACAGTGTCGGGAAAAAAGCAATCTCGGGATCCAAGAAGGTCATGGCCAACCATATCGAAAACACCGTATTCTTTTGCCCGAGCGTCTGCCTGCCGTTGACGATGATTGCCCCCGTCCACTTCGCGCTGCGTCCGCCCAAATAGTAGAGTCCGAGCGTGGTGGCAAGTGTGATGAGCAAAAGTAGTAGCGTGTATCTCGGGGTCAGTTGTTCGCTGGTCAAATAGGTGTGTACCGCCGCCCCAATCAAAATCATGATATTGAGCACCCACATCCAGAAAGTCAAGAAGCTGAGGTTTGACAATTTGTCGTGGATCTTGGGCACCGTGTACCTCAATCCCCAGGCTATCCCCAACGGCAATACCAAGAGCATAGAGACTTGACTCAGTATCGTCAATACCGTATCCCAATAGCCCATCTGCATTTCGGGGTATACCAAGCCGATGAGTACCGGCCCTATCAAGGCGATAGCCACATTGCTCACAATCAAGTAGGTGGTGACAAAAGCGATGCTTCCGCCCAACATACTTGTGATCACCGGCGCCGCTGTGGCTGTCGGTGTCAAAATCAGTAGCGCCACTCCGATAGCGACGGTATGGTCATAAGGCTCTATGATAAAGTAGGAGAGCATCGCCGCAATCCATTGTATGGCAAACATCAAAAGGTGTGTTCGGGTAAATTTGATGTCGGTCGGTTTGATTTTGGTGTACGAGAGCAATAACATCAAAAAGAGCGTATAGGTGGTGAGTGGCGCCCACTTCCACAACCAAGGGTGGAAGAGTATCCCTAACAGCATAGCCCACAACAGGGCGTAGTCTCTAAATATCCTGGCAAAGTTCATAGCACAATATCATAAGGGTGAGAAGCGTCGGGCAATAGAAGTCGGAATTGTCTCTCTCCCGCGAACGCTTCAAGTTGGGTCGGGTCCAAACGACCATTGAGATGCATAGGTGCCAAGTAGTTGACCTTCATCTTTTGGAGCAATTCACGCAGCCCTTTGAGATAATCTTTGCCCAACCTCAGATCGGTCGGGAACATTAGCAGATCCACCTCCTGCACCTCGGCCGTCAGTCGCTCCAATTCACGGTGCCAGTCCGCTTCATATTGTCGGATGTAGTAGTCATTGGCTTCCTCGTTCCAGTGCCAATTGTTGAGGTCGCCGGCGTGGAAGAGCTTTGCTCCGCCGACTTCGCAATAAAAGCTCCCACCCAAGTCGGTACTGCCAAATGCTTTGACCTGCAACAGTCCGTCGGCATACGATTGGCCGGTCTCCAAAATATGGAGCTCATAGGCACCGATCTGATCTTGTAGCGTGTTGAGCAACTCGGCGTGACAGATATACTTCACCGCACCGCCGTACCTTTCCACCGCCTCAAAGATTACCGGCGAATAGTGGTCGTGGTGAGAATGCGTCGTGAGGATATAGAGCGGTTTCTCGTCCAAATGCGAGAGCCATTGCCACGGATCACCCGCTCCGTAATAATCAAAGAGCAGGTACGCATCGGGTGACTCCCATAGATAGCAGCTGTGTGCAATGAAATATAATCGATTCATAGTTGTATCATCACCTCCCTTATCACTTTCCTCACGGTTGGGTCCACATTTCTATATCATCCGTTGACTCCATCACTTGGTTGATGATGGCGCGAGCCATCGGTGTCGAGTCATTGGGACAAGGCACCAAAGTCAAGCGCTCTCCCTCAAACTTATCTTTCAGGTCTATGCCTATCTCCCACGAGGTTTCCAAACAGTCACACACAAACGAAGGACAGACCACCGCCACCCGGTTTTTCCCCTCCTTGGGCAGTGCCGACAATCGTTGCTCAAGCGTCGGTGACAGCCACTTATTGGTGCCAAACTTGGATTGATACGCGATCTCCTCCGACAGCCCTAAGGCTTTGACCCTCGGGTGGTTCATCACCAACCGTGTCGCCTCTATGCACTGACTTTCATAGTCCTTATCTTTGTTCCCTCTGTAGGGCTTGGTCTGCGATATCGGTATGCCGTGGTACGAAAAAATCAACTGTTTACCCTCCAACCGCTCCTGTGTCACGGTCTGTTCTACCCGCTCGGCCACCGCCTCTATGTAGAGTGGGTGGTTGTAGTAAGGCGCCACACATTTGAGGCGAAACGGATATTCCCCCTTGCGGTACACGCTAAGGGCGTGATCCAATGCACTCTCGTAGCTACTCATAGCGTAGTGGGGGAAGAGCGGCACCGCCACCACTTCGTCGGCCCGTCCGTCGAGAGTGATTTGCTCCAACGCCTCTGCCATAGAGCCTTTATTGTATCTCATAGCCACATAAACGGGGATACCGCTTTCTCGCTCTATCTTCCGGGCCAGTTCTCTTGTCCGGAGGAGTAAGGGCGCCCCATCCTCTTCCCATATTAAAGCATACTTATCCCGTGATGATGCAGCTCTAAACGGAGCTATGATGCCTTTTACCAAAGGGATACGTATCCATTTGGGCAGGCTGATCACCCGTTTGTCGGTCAGAAAGTCAGCCAAGTAGCGTCGGACAGCCTTGACCTCAAGAGAGGTAGGCGAACCGGTATTTATCAGTAGTATGGCTCTCCGGTCACTCATCTTTTATCCTTTCCTTTTCCTTTTCGTCCGTAATCAGCCGGGATTTCGCCCCACTCCTTGGTTTCCCACTTCATAATCGTGTAGGGGGATAGGTCATTATTATCCAACCACTTTACCGCACGCTCCAAGACGTGGTAGAGTTCGGCCGTCTCCGCATCATAGGGCAGTTGACTGTTGTGCTTGTGTTTTCGGATCCAGCTTTGTGCCGTCATACTATCGGTATAGATCGGCACTATATAGTTGTTTTGCTTCATCCACGCCATGGCGTGCACAATAGCCAAAAACTCGCCGATATTGTTGGTCCCTTTAGGGTACACCTTGCTGTTAAACAGTACATCGCCCGTCTCTACCCAGACTCCGCGATACTCCATCGGCCCCGGGTTACCGCTGGTCGCCGCATCTACCGACAAAGCCGTGAGGTCTATCTCTTTGCTTCGGTCGATCAAGAGTGGCTCACCCTCCTCCCTGCTTTGCTCGGGGTGTGCCAGTAGCTCTTCCGCACGCTCGCGAGTGATCTCCTTAAACTTGCGGAACTTGGGCCTCGAGAAGTGCGTCACTTGTGCTCTACACTCCTCCCACGTAGTGTAGATCCCGGGGGTGTGTCCCTCCCATACAATATAGTAAGTACCTTTATTCATCGTTTTTCGGTCGATATAAAAACTACGGCTATCCCTTCGGAGTAGAGTGTTACCGTCGGTTCGGTGACTTGATTGAGTGTGGCTTGCCACAGGGCGGTAAACCTCCGCATCTCAAAAGGGTAGGCGACTCCCTTGGCGCTCATCGGTTTCGGTTCGATGGCAAAAAGCGACAGTTCTCGACCCGGCTCTGTCTCCAACGTCAAACTCCCCTTAAAAGGAAACAGCCAGCCGTAGGGGCTGTAGGCCCTCACCTCCGCACCCATCTCCAAATACTCCGGGAGCAAAAAGATGTTGCCTATCGAGTGGTCCTCACGTCTGCCTGTGGCTCCGATGATAGCGATACGCTTCCAGCCCGCTTGGAGGGCATACGTCACCCCTTTGGTCAGATCATTGGTCTCTTGCTCCTCTATTTTGGTGAAAGGGACTCCCACACGCTCCAGCTCCTCCTCCTTGACCGAGTCGCCGTCTCCGATGACCACGTCGGGACGCCGGTCGGTCAATTGCAAATAGCGGGTGAGGGCACCGTCGCACACCACAATGTGTCGCGAAACCGCTATCAATCGCAGGGTCTCCGCATCCTCGTGCAGGTCTCCGTGAGCCACGACTATAGCGTCGGGCATATAGGGGATGTTGAGATTAATGGCCATAAGCATCGGAAGTCATCAATTTACGCCAATTAAAGTAGCCGAAAATGGCAATCACCGTATAGATGACGAAGAAACAGCCGGTGATGACATAGCCTTGGATAAAGAATAGCAGACAAAAAATAGCGTTGGAGCTTATCCAACTGTACCAATTCTCAATATATTTTTTGCCCAACAGCCACATCCCTACCAAACTCACAGCGGTGGCTAATGCGTCCCAAATGGGAAAAGGACTCTGCATATACCGATCCATCACCTGACGGAGTATCACCCACAGAAGTACAGTGATACCTCCGATGAACACTCTGTACTTTTTCGGCATACGGGTGATGGGCTTTTCGTCAGCGGTACCGCTCTTTTTGTGTTTGAGCCATTCGTGCCAGCCCCATATACAAGCGATGATATAGTAAGTATTGACCAATACGTTACCATACACTTGACCTTTCCAGGAGATATAGATATAAAAGAGTGGTAATACGATACCCACCGGCCATAGCCAGAGGCTCGCTTTCATCTCCAACCACACATATATAATACCGATGGTCGCCGCCACCAGTTCGATTATTTGCATCGCATCCATATACCCAAATGTCTCTCTTTGACTATAGACCGTTCGCAAAGTTAACAAAAATAAATGCACGGTTAGTTGGCTGTAATTTGTCGGGTCAGTCCTTTTTTTCGTCGGGATAGGTTATTGGTCTGAGCACTTGGTGCGTCAAATGATGAAGAAGAAGGGGATCTGTAATACCCCTACCGGGTGTTATTTTTATACATTTGGTGCATTTTGAGAGCGGGGGAATCGGCACTCTCCTAACTGTTTGGTTTATAGGGGCGTAGGGGAGACC
>JAUNLZ010000047.1 GCA_030532005.1 Porphyromonas sp. | reverse complement strand
CGCGGCGAGTCGGCCGTCTAACTTCGGCTAAGTTCGGGTCTCCCCTACGCCCCTATAAACCAATGGGTTAGGAGTGTCCCCATCTCCCCACCCTCAAAATGCCCTAAATGTATAAAAAACAAACTCATTTTGGGGTGATAGGTGGGTGACTATTTGGGATGTATCTTGAGGATGTCGGAAAGTTGGGTGGTATAGTTGGGGCTGGTGTGTTTGCGGGTGACCACTTCGTCCAATACGTCGGGATCTCTTGCGGCGACAAAGAGGGAGTGTTTGCCGTATTTTTCATTGAGATGCTTGGCTATGGCGGTCAATTTCTTGAGCTCCGCCTGTCCTTCTGTTGCGAAGGGGAGCACCTCGCTTTCGTTGACCAATTGTCCCATCAGTACGCCGGCCTTTTTGTATTTATAACCGGGGCGGTAGAGTCGCTTAAAGAGTTGATAGAGAACGGGGGTCAATTCGACTGCATTATTGGAGGGCAAGGTGAGGTGCGCTTCGGTATACTCGTGTTGTTGCAGGTCGGTGATGCTAAATCGGTTGGTGTGCAACAGTACCGCCACTCTCAGGGCGGAGAGGCGTTGTTGTCGCAGCTTTTCGCAACATTTCTCGGCAAACTCCAAGATGATGGTAAAGAGTTGGTGCTCGTCGGTTATCGGTACGCCGAAAGAGCGGGAGCGGGTGATGCTCTTAGCGGGGTCGTTTTTCCCAAAAGGGATGCACTCTTTCCCTTTGAGCTCCATATAGGTATTGAGTCCTGTGACGGTAAAGGTGAGCTTGACCCAGGCGGGGTCTTTTTGTATAAAGTCGTAGGCGGTGTAGACTCTGCTCTGTTGCAACTTGGCGGTAGTACGCCTGCCGATGCCCCACACGTCGCCGATCTCTACCCATTGGAGCGCCGCCCGCCATTTATCGTTGTTGTCTATAGCGTAGACGCCCTTGTAGCGGTCAAATTTCTTTGCCACTCTATTGGCGAGCTTGGCCAAGGTCTTGGTTTTGGAGATGCCCACGCAGGTGGGGATACCTACCCCTTTGAGGAGTTTTTGTCGGATGTCGCGAGACATTGCCATGTAATCGTCTTGTGGATCAAAGCGGATGAAGCACTCATCTATGGAGTAGATCTCCTGCTCCGGCAGATGCTCTCGCACGATTGACATCACGCGGTTGGAGAGGTCGGAATAGAGTGTATAGTTAGAGCTACAGACCTCTATGCCGTGCCGCTTGATCTCGTCCTTGATTTTGAATAGGGGGATGCCCATCGGTATGCCGAGCGCTTTGGCTTCGTTGGACCGAGAGATGACGCAGCCGTCGTTGTTGGAGAGTACCACCACGGGACGACCGTTTAGTTGCGGTCTAAAGAGGCGTTCGCAGCTGACGTAAAAGTTATTGCAGTCTATCAGCCCGTACATAGTCTATCGGTGTCTGTCTATCGGTGCCTGTTTCTCGGGTTGGGACGGTGTATCACGTAGGTCACCACACCCCAGAGCAGGAAGTTATCTTCCGGCTCTACTTTGATTTTGGGGTATTTGTCGTTGGCGGAGACCAAAAAGAGTTCGCCCTCACGGGTCTTCTCTACATACTTGATATTAAACTCGCCGTTGATGAAGCAGACCGCCACGTCGTTGTGGCGAAACTCCAACGATCGGTCTACGATGATGATGTCGCCCTCGTAGATATCGGCATCGATCATGGAGTCTCCGACCACCCTTGCCAAGAATGTGGTATGGGGGTGTTTGATCAGTTCCTTGGTCAGATCGATCACTTCGGTATTGTAATCCTCTGCGGGAGAGGGAAACCCGGCATATAGACCGTCACTGATATAAGGCAGTTCTAAATTGGTACCCTCTTGTATCGCGTAAAAGTCGAGGGCTCTGTATTTATCATTCATCTTGATACCTGTTTCTTTATGATTTGGTGCAGCTCGGGAGCGAAGAAGTAGATTGCTACTACCATATATATAAGGAGTAGTACCGATCTGATACCCAGTCGTAGTGCCACCGACGGTGGGGCAATTGCCATCCCGACGAAGTAGAAAAGTGCAGCTATGGCCAGTAGCATTATATTTTGTTTGGTGTCGTAGGGGATCGGGTGTAGCTTTTTCCCCAAAAAGAAGGAGAGCAACAGCATCACGCCGTTGCAAGCAAAAGCGCTCCAAGCGGCGGCTACGATGCCGTACCGTGGTATCCCCCAATAGATGACTATCAAGGTGACCGCCAACCCAATCACGGAAAAGAGCGCTCCGTAACCGGTACGATCGCTGATCTTGTACCACACCGAGAGGTTGTAGTAGATACCAAATAGGATTTCGCTCGCCATCACTATCGGCACCACCACCAATCCGCTGTAGTAGTCGGGTGCCACTATATGCTTAAATAGATCGATACCGTACATCACCGCCATAAATATAAGTGTGGCAAAGAGTATGAAGTAATTCATCGCCACGCGGTAAGCGTGGTTGCCATCTTTTTGTTTCATCTTGGAGAAGACAAATGGGTCGTAGGCAAACCTAAACGCTTGGATAAACATCACCATCACTACCGCTATTTTGAGGTTGCCGCCATAGATGCCCAATTGGGTCATACCCTCTACACGATCTTCGTAGAGCATGGGGATCAAGATTTGCCCGGCCATCTTATTGAGTATCCCGGCCAAGCCCAGCAGCACCAAGGGCATACAATACCTAAAGAGCGGTTTGACGATCTCTCGGTCAAATCCTCTGAATGCCGGTTGGAGTACCGGCAACATAAAGAGAAATTCGATGCCGGACGCCAAGAGGTTGGAGACAAAGATGTAGCCCACACCGTAGTCGGGACGGTAGATCAGATGGGGTAGGGCGACTCCTTTAGCCGACAAGTAGGGGCACAAGACCAAGAAGAAGAGATTGAAGAGGATGTTGAGGGCGATGAATAGGAACTTGAAGAAGGCAAACCTCAACGGGCGACGCTGATACCTGAGGTAGGCGAAAGGGATGGACATCAAGGCGTCCAATGCTACGATCACCACAAAGATACCGATGTACTCGGGGTGGTCGGGGTAGCCGAGTGCGGTGGCAATGCTCCCCGTACCCAATAGTCCCGCCACCAAGAAGAGTGCCACGGCTGCCGCTACCACCTTAAAGGTGGTGGCGTAGACCCTGTCGGGTTGCTCGTCAGTATTGATAAAACGGAAAAGCCCCGTCTCCATCCCCAAGGTCAGGATCACCAATATCACGCTGACCCAAGCATACAGGTTGGTGACGATCCCATACTCAGCACTGTTGGCCAATACCCTGATGTAAAAGGGTGCCAACAGCCAGTTTAGAAACTTGCTGATGATATTGGTCGCTCCGTAAATGACCGTGTCCTTGGCTAAAGACTTTACACCGGTACTCATCTATTCCTCATTAAATATCCGCCCTCCCCTTATCTAACCCATAGGTGGAGTTCTGTGTATGCGATTTAATTCTTCTTGATGGTTTCTAACATTTGCCTGCCGATGGCTTGGATCACATTGACCGTCATCGCATTTCCTGCCTGGGACAGAAGTACGTTGTTGGAGACGACCGGAGTCCGGACAAACTTGCTGACCTCCTCGTCTCTGAAACCTTGTAATTGTAGTGCCTCTATACCGGAGAGTTTCCAAAGGGTACCATCAAGTGCATACAGTATGCCGTGTCTCCCGGTTCGTAGAGTGGGAGTCGCATCGCGGTATATCCTCAGGTCGGAGTGTCGGGTGTCGATGACGGTGTAATCCTCGGAGACCAAATCATCAAACTTAATACGACCCTCATTGTACTTATTGGTCAAGTATCTATTAAACGTTTCTCCTTTTTCATCAAATCGTTGATGAGGCATCGGCACAAGGAGTTCCTCCAATCGCTTGTTGCCATCTAAATGTCGGGGAAAGAGAAATTGATCAACGCCAAGATCATCTCTAAACCCGACAATGTAGATGCGCTCTCTCTGCTGAGGGACGCCGTAGTCTGCACTGTTCAGTACGGAGCTAAAGATTGTGTAACCCGACTTGAGTAGTTCCTCTTGGATGATCTTGAATGTTCTTCCTTTATCATGATTGACCAATCCCTTGACATTCTCGAGTAAGAAAGTAATCGGTCTCTTGTGTCTTAGTATCTTGATCAGACCGTAAATGATATTGCCTCTTTCATCCTCAAATCCGGCTCTTTTCCCGGCAATGGAAAATGTTTGACAAGGAAAGCCGGCGACCATCATATCAAAGTCCGGGAGCTCGTAGGGATCTATCAGCATTAAATCGCCGTAGTTTGTTGTGTCATTGTCAAAGAAAAGACGGTAAGTGGCTTCGGATGTTGATGAGATTTCCGAGTGACCTACGCAGTGCAAGCCATTCAATTCAAGTCCCAATCGTCCCGCTCCTATTCCGGAGCAAAAGTCCATAAATGTAGACATCTCTGCCGATGCTTCCTTAGTATGCATTCTCAAACGTTTAAAATTATACTTGCGTCCCCGGCGGTGACTGATCAAATGTCATCAAAGAGTCCTTTGGGACTGTGCGGGCGCCACTCCTTGCCCAAGTGTTCGTAGGCCAGGCGTGTGGCTTCGCGTCCGCGGGGTGTCCGCTTCATAAAACCCTCTTTGATCAAAAATGGTTCGTACACATCCTCTACCGTGCCGGGATCCTCTCCGATGGCGGTAGCGATGGTGCTAATACCTACGGGTCCGCCGTCAAACTTGTCAATGATCACCCCCAAAATCTTGTGGTCAATCCGATCTAAGCCGTGCCGGTCAATGTTGAGCGCTTCCAAAGCATAGGTGGCGATTTCTTGGTGTATCCGCCCGGTCCCTTTGACCTGAGCGAAGTCACGCACCCGCCTCAGGAGGGCATTGGTGATCCGAGGTGTGCAACGGCTGCGTTGGGCTATCTCCATCGCCGCCACATCGTCACAAGGCACCTGCAGGATGTCGGCGCTCCGCTTTACGATGCCTTTGAGTGTCTCGGTATCGTAATACTCCAAATGTACGTTGATGCCAAACCGCGCCCTCAGCGGAGCGGTCAACAGCCCGCTGCGGGTGGTGGCGCCGATCAGGGTAAAGGGGTTGAGGTCTATCTGTATGCTCCGCGCTCCCGGTCCTTTGTCTATCATGATATCGATGCGAAAGTCCTCCATGGCGGAGTAGAGGTACTCCTCCACCACGGGAGGCATACGGTGGATCTCATCGATAAAGAGTACATCATTTTTCTCCAACGAGGTCAGCACTCCCGCTAAGTCTCCCGGCTTATCCAAGACCGGGCCGGAAGTGACCTTGATATTGACACCCAACTCATTGGCGATGATTTGCGATAACGTCGTCTTGCCGAGTCCCGGAGGCCCGTGCAGTAGTACGTGATCCAGTGACTCGCCTCTCATCTTGGCGGCCGCCACGAAGATTTTGAGGTTTTCGACCGCCGTCGTCTGCCCCCGGAAGTCCTCAAACCTCTGTGGCCTTAACGCTTGATCCTTGTCCTCATCCTGCTTTACAGACCGCAGCGACTCCCCCTCGCCGCGCTCCACACCGCGGATATCAAATTCTTCCAACCCCTCTATAATTCTGTCTTTGTCCTTCATCTCATTATCGGGTTACGACACCAATTCGAAGTCCAATTGCCGCTTCTCCAAATCGGCCCTCGCCACACGCACCGTCAGTTTGTCACCGAGGGCATACCGACGCTTGGTGTTGTAGCCGACCAAAGAATAGGTCTTTTGATCCAATTCGTAAAAGTCATCATCCAAATCGCGGATCGGCACCAAACCCTCTACACCATTTGACTCCAACTCCACAAAGATACCGAAGTCCTTGACACCGCTCACCACACCGTCAAAGGTCTCTCCGAGATGATTTTGCATATACTCCACCTGCTTGTACTTGATCGAGGTACGCTCGGCATCGGTAGCCTTACGCTCCTGATCCGAATCGTATTTGCAGATCTCCTCCAACTCCGCTTTGTTGTAGCTCTTGCCGCCGTCGAGGTAATGTGTCAACAGGCGGTGGACCATCATATCGGGATGCCGACGGATAGGGCTGGTAAAGTGGGTGTAGTAGGGGAAAGCCAAACCGTAATGACCGATATTGTCGGTTTGGTAAACGGCCTTTGCCATGGTGCGGATGGTGAGCGTCTCGATAAGATCTTCCTCCGGCTTGCCTTGTACCTTGGCGAGTAGATCATTGAGACTCTTGGCAATCGCTTCCGACGAACCGGTGGTATTGATTCTATAACCCAAGCGACCGACAAACTCAGCCAAGTCCGACAGTTTTTCGGCATCCGGTGTGTCGTGTACGCGGTAGACAAATGCCGGGGCTTCTTTCTCGCCACGCAGTTTGGCCACATGCTCCGCCACCGTCCGATTGGCCAATAGCATAAACTCCTCTATCAGCTGGTTGGCCTCGATAGGGTGTTTGACATAAACCTCAATCGGTTTACCTTTATCATCTAAACGAAATGCCAGCTCCGCCCGCTCAAAGGCAATCGCTCCGGCACGCATCCGTTCGCTCCTCAGAGCTTTGGCAAGGGTATTGAGTTGTATGATAGTGGCGCTCTCCGGGCGTTGCTCACCCTCGATCATCGCCTGCGCCTCTTCGTACGAGAGACGTGCATCGCTCTTGATAGTGGTGCGGGTGATCTTGTAATCCAACACTTGAGCGTTATTGTCAAGCGTGAATATCACAGAGTAAGCCGGACGGTCCACTCCGGCTCTGAGCGAACAAAGGTCGTTGCTCAGACGCTCCGGCAACATCGGCACCGTGCGGTCTACCAAGTAAACGCTGGTGGCGCGACTTGACGCCTCTTTGTCAATGACGTCGCCCGGTGTGACATAGGCCGTTACATCGGCAATGTGTACGCCCACCTCCCATTTATTGTCCCCCATAGCTTTGAGCGAAAGGGCGTCATCATAATCTTTGGCATCGGCAGGGTCTATGGTGAGCGTCATGGTCTCCCGATAGTCCACCCTCTTGTATTTAGGGTCAAATGCTTTGGAGGCCTCCAGCTCTTCGCCCGCCAGTGTCACCTCCTCCGGGTAACGGAAAGGGAGACCGTACTCCGCCAAGATGGCGTGCATCTCCGTGTCATTATCCCCCGGTTTACCAATGACGGCAATCACCTCGCCCAATGGGTTTTTAGCCTTTTCCGGCCACTCCAACGTCCGTACCACCACTTTGTCACCATCCTTGGCACCGTTGATCTTGTCCATCGGTACAAAGATGTCGTTAGCCAACTTGTTGCTTTCCGTAAGCAAAAAGGCGACATTGTTTTGGATGGAAAGCGTCCCCACATAGTTGACATCCGCCCGCTCCAGTATCTCCACGATCTCCCCCTCGGGTTCTTGCCCGCGGCGAGTTGCCAATCGGTGCATCACCACCCGATCGCCGTCCATAGCGTGACCCGTATCACGCTCGGCGATACGTATCGGTTCGCCGCCGTCCTCCGGGAAAAAGAGGTTGTGCCCTCTGCCCGCCTTGCGTCGGAGGATCCCCTCCATCCGCTGTTTGAGCGGCACGTAACAGTACTTCTGAGGTTTGCCCTCTACCGTCAGCACCCGCTCAGACACCAATTGTGAGAGCGCTTCGCGAACCAATGCTTCCGCCAACTCGCCCTCCGCCCCCACGGCACTGATCACCCTGTGATCCTCAACCGGCACAGCGGGATTATTCCGAAAGAACTGCAACACTAATCCTCTGACTTGTGCCACACTCCTCCGGTTACCGCTTGCCGACCTCTTACCGTTGTGCCGACCGACCGCCGTTCTACTTTTAGGCTTCCTTTTCCGTTCTGTTTTTCGTCTCTTACCCATGATAATATAGATACATAATAGATGCGTATATATGTATTGTTATCTGTATTGTTATCTACAAAGATACCAAAAAGCCCCCTCCCTTGTTTAATACCTACAGACCTCCCTGTAAATGCCCCTCCCGTAGCTGCAAGTTGGCGGATATGTGGATATCAAGAAGCCCTACCGGTCGCGACCGATAGGGCTTCTCAAGTGAGTCTTGTGACTCAATGCTTGTTACTTCAGCGGTGCCGTTTGTAAACGTCGTGCCGCCAAGGCTTGTGGGGCGATGCCGTCAGCGGCGCTGCTGCCGGCATTGGGGTTGGGGTTGTTCTTAACGGCACTCCAACCTTTGTGTGTGAGGATGGTGTAGTTGGCGGTAGGGGTGCCGGGATTATCCCATACATCTACCGTGTATTGCCACTCAAAGTACTTTTGCAATTCCGCTTTATTGAGATTGTTAAAGAGTTCGTTGAGGGCGGTGGCATCAAGCTGGTTATTATTTATAAATAATCCCCAGAGTGTGACGAAAGGATTGGTCTTGATCTCGGTCAATTGGTTGTGGCTGACATCGATGAGCAGCGTGTTGGCGGTCATCGTCAGATCTAAGGAGGTCAGTTTGTTGTAATCCAAATAGATCTCCTCCATACCTGTAGCCTCGGGAGCAAATGTGATGTTCTTGGCGTTGAGCCCCTCGAGCGCCACCCTTCGGAGGTTGACGTTTTTGGTGAGATCAATGGTCTCTACCTCACCGTCAAATACAAAGAATTGATCGAGGTTTGGATTGCCGGTCACATCAATGGCGGTAGGCTCTAATCCATCCATCACCAATGTGGTCACTTCGCCATAGATGGTAAACTCTTGGCCCTCTATGGTATATTCTCTAAAATCCTCATCTAAAGTCTCGTTGGAGAACTCATTGATGTACTCACCCTTCTCTCTCTTACCGTTATTATTAAGGTCAATCCAGATGTCACGCTCCGTTTCGGCATCAGGCCCTCCTATAATCATATAGAATTTCTCGCCCTTATTGAGAGAGGTGCCAAACTTCATTGACGATTGACGGGCGGGGAGCGGCTTTTCCGGCTCCTTATTTACCAGTGTGAGGTTGGTGCCGTCCCACTCGGCGTAGAGGTGATAAGCCTTGCCGGGTTGCATGGCGGTAGCGCGTGCGGGGCGGGTATTATTGCTCAATACCTCTTTGCGGGTATCGGCATCGTACATCGCCAGTTTGACCTCGGGGGTGCTGTCGGTGTTGGGGCAGAACCAAAATCCTACACTCTGCACATCATTTTTATCAATGACTACGGATGGGTAGGTAACCCTTGTCAGTCTATTGATCGGCGCCTCGGTACGATCAAGGAGGTTGATGTAGGGGAGCTCTTCGTTACCGACAAAGGGGAGTGCCGCTTTGTGGTAAAACTCGGTGGTACCGTCGGCCGGACGTACTGCGAAGCCTGCGGTATTGAGCGGTTGGTCGCTCTTATTTAACACGGTGATGACAGCCAGTGACCCCAAATGTTGGTAGGTGGCTTTGATTGATTCACCGTACATCTCTACATCTTTCTGCTCGAAGTAGACGGGGACGTAGCCGTCTCTGTTAGACGAATTGCGAGTGAGCTCGTACATCACTCTGCCGCCTACGCCTACAAGCGCTTTGCCGTCAACGGCCTTGATGTTTTCGGAAACTACACCGTAGACATCAAACTTCTGATTGAGATCTATGCTCTCCGGTACCGAAAACTCAAAGGTGCAGCTTTCTTCTTTCACCCCTTTGACCTCAACGGCGGCGATGAGTTCGACCACCTCTCCTTGTTTCAGTACGATATTGATATCAAAGTTGCCCTCTTCCCAGTCCAAAAATACCCGTTTGCTATTGAGGTCTTTGACGATGGACTTGAGTTCTGCCGAAGGATCGAGCTGTACCGATAGGGTACGTGTGCTGTTGTCGGTCTCGACATCAGGGGTAGGAAAAGCCTCGTTGGAGCACCCTGCCAATGCAAAGAGCAAGAGTGCCGCGAGTAAGTAAAATATATTATTTTTCATGCTTTCGTTATTCTTTATGTCAATGATACTTACAGAGGTTACCAATCTTCGCCGTCCATATCACCGCGATCACCCTCGTTATTGTCTTTGAGGTTCTTGGTATCTACATCCCAGTTCTTGCCCATAGCGGCCTTGATATCGGCCTTGCCGGTGCCGGGGTTTTGGGCGATCCAGATAGCGCCCGGAGTTGCGGACGATGTGCGATCGGGAAGCGCATTGATCAGATGGTTGAGAGCGGTGTCGGTAAATTTATTGCCGCCGATCTCTATGTGGTTGATCACCGAGCTGTCTATCTCCAGATTTTCTATCTCATTGCCTGTGGCAATGATAGTGCGTAGCTTGGCTTTGCCCGACATATCTAACTTTGACAGCTTATTCTCCGCCACATTGATGTAGACCAGATCATTCATCTTGCTCGTGTCTAAGGTCTTGAGACCGCAACCCGATACGTTGATGGTCTTGAGGGTAGTGATGTGGCTGATGTCAAACGGCAGGGCGTCTACCATCAGTTGGTTACCACTGATATTGAGGTATTCCAACTTGTCAAAACCTTTCATTATCGCCGCTACCATACCGTTGTTAGACGCATCGAGATAGGTCAGTGTGGTGTTATTGATATTTTGCATCGCGAAGAGATTGCCGTTATTGCCGATATTGAGCTTGGTAATGTTGCCGTACAGCAGCAGGTCACCGTTAGCCCATTCGACTTTAAACATTTCCATGTCAAATGTGGTAATCTGTTCGCCTTCGTCCATCTCGGCATTGCCGTTGAGGTCCAGCCAAACGTTATCTCTTTCGGACTCCGGAGCGTCTAATTGTATGTACAATTCCTTGTTGTAAGCGTAAGACGACATCATCAAGTAGATCGACGGTTGATCGTGGTCTATCAGAGTGACGTCCAAGATCCACCCTTTTTTCATTGCTACCTTGACGTTGCTCTCGTCGGTACCGGGGTTGCCCTCTATATAGAGTTTCTTGCTAACCAAGTAGGATGCCTCCACATCGCTGAGATCCGGCAGTTGGTCGAAGAGGGTATTGAGGGCTTCGGCAGAGAGGTTATTGTCTCTCAAGTCTAACTCATAAGGCATCGCCACAGGGCTGATCTCTATGGATGAGATTTGTTGCTTCTGCAGGCCGAGGGTTTCAAACTTGCCAAAGAAGGAGATCTCGGGTTGGTCTACGATGTAGAGTTTTGGTTTGTAACTGCTGTCGGGACAATCCTCGGCACTGCCGTCCTTGGCACCGTTGCCGTTGAGGTCTACGAAGGCGTGTTGCCTATTGCCATAGCTGACATAGGCCTTGACCTCTATCAGTTTTCCGGCAGGTATGTCGGTCTTGATCTTGATATAGTTGAGTGGTTTAGGTGTTCCCTTGCTGTCGGTGAGCGAAAGTTTATCGCCATCCCATACGCCGTAAGCGTGATACGCTCTACCCGGTTGCATCACCACCGAGCTTTTGATTTGCTCTAACGACTTGATGTTGCTTCCCAACTTTTTGTCGCGGTAGTTGAGGACGGTCTCAGAGACCGGTACCTCTTTCTTTGGGATATACCAGTTAAAGACGCTGACGGTGCTGCCGGCGGCGATATTAGGACATAATACATAGTCCGCTTTGGGATAACCCTCTTTCAGCTCGATGCTGCCATCTACCAAGTTGTAGTAAGGCGCCAATGACTTTCCGGCTTCCCTATTGTAGCCGTATTCGTATGCCCAAGAGCGAGAAACACCGTAGGCGCTTGGATCGGTGAGACCCACGTAGTCGGCTAAAATTTCTTCGTCGGTATTATTGGTAAAGTGTATCACCTCATAGCAACCGATGTGCTCAAACCGCACCTCCATATTCTTGGTGGCGGTGTCAGAGACCTTAAAGTTCTCCAACCTAAAGACCACCGGAGCAGCAAAGTTATCTTGTCCGGCAGGCCCGTAAGGTGTGGCTACGACATCCAACTTATTATCACTTAGACTTATACGGCTATAGTTGGCTCCCGAATAACCGATCAGCGTCATCGGTTTGGAGGCGTCTACACCGGTGGGGAGGTCAAAGTCGATGGTCGCTTTGCTACCGTCCTCAGCCAATTCGCTAAAACCTACAATGCCGATCTCAGTGATGACGCCCTCTTGTACCGCATAGAGTCTCACTTTGTCATCGGACTTAAACGCGGCAGTAAGGTTGAGTGTCCCTTCGCTCTCGCTAAATATAGTTTTGAGTGAAGGATCTTGGCTCGGAGCATAAGCTGTAAGGCGGATCTCCTTGTCCCCTTCGTTGCCGATCTCAGGGGTGTTGATACGCTCTTGGCTACATCCTGACAGCATCAAGAGCAGCAAAGAGACCAATATACTAATGTTATATTTTAT
>JAUNLZ010000046.1 GCA_030532005.1 Porphyromonas sp. | reverse complement strand
GTGATACCAGCCTTAATTCTATCAAAATGAAAAACTTTTATCGGACAGTAAAGGTAGATACCTATATATTTTAGTATATATCCAATGACCGTCGAGTATTTCTCTGTTTATTTAATTTTGAACTAACTTGGTCGTTACCTTCTGAGTGAATAAACTGAACAAGTTCCACGCTTCTTTATAAAAACAACAACTATTATTAACTCTTTCTTAGTTGGGACTTGATAAGAAAAAACAATCACTTTTCTTATGAAAAAAATAATTCTTGGCTTAATGATTTCCCTAATGGGCTTAACCCTATTCACATCTTGTTCAAAAGATAGTGACATTAGTGATGCGTCGTTAGTGGGCTTGTGGGTATTTGTAAATATGACCACAGAATTAGAAAATCCTACCAATGTTGAAGAATTGGAGATTGAACAAGGATTCATGGCATTAGCTTCTGTTATGTTACAAGGAACTACTATTGAATTTAGGCCTGACAAAACATTTATTTTTACTGCTTTTGGTCAAGTAGAAAGAGGTACTTATTCCAACGACAATGGTAAATTTACCCTAACCGTAAATGATGAAACTGTATCTGAAGAAAGTTTTATTAACTCTGGTTCTACTATTTCCATTAAAGATGGGGTACTTACTCTCACTGCTAACATCCTTGACGAAAAACTAAGGGAAAGAGGATTTACAAAGTATATATTGAAGATCAACTTTAAAAAGTAATTTTTTAGAAGTAATTGAAAAGGGGTGGGAAAAATTTTCACCCTTTTTCTACCATTCTTGATTCAAGAAGAGGTAATTGTTTGACTTACCTTTTGGATTCATACTCTTGGTCGTTTTCTGTTCTATCATCTCTGAATACAATACGTGGTATGAAATAGAGATGTATGCCTGTGGTAACTCTTATGACTTGAAGAAGTTATACAAACGAATAAAATAAATAGTCAAGAATAAGGCTGATTATGTACTGAATGTGAAAGCAAATTAACCAGGTACGTCACAAGGGTTTGATGAACATTTCAATCCAGTTTATAATAATAAAATCATTCATAACCAGTCGTATGATTCAGGACTTGTACGTGTTGAGACAAGGAAGATGCAGAGCTTGGTGGATCTAAAGCAATTCAAAGACTTGAAACTATACAAAGACTTGGGTAAGTGGGAGAATGTTCAATCCATTCACAAAAATCATCCGCACTAAATTTGAGAAAAAGAGAGGGATAGAGAGTACACAGATTTCCTATTATATTTCATTGCTTACAGATCCTCAAAAAGTATTCAGTAATTCATCGAAAAGATTGGTCTGTTCTTTCTGGTTCTGGAGACACAGAAATAATAAACAGAAAGAGCACTTGATAACCTCTTAGAAAAGTATACGCTGGTAAAAACCATCATATATCTTTAGTATTGAGTATCAATGATTTCTTCTAATGCGTTAGCCTTGTGTTTTCGTTTGTTGTAAATTAAATACCTTTGTAGGGTATCACAAGAAGAGTCAACGAGATATAGCAAGATATAGTAGTATGATGAAGCGATATATAGTGGTTTTGGGATGGATTGTCGCTACAATAGCGGCGTGCCAACCCAAGCGTACCAATCATCAAATAGGAAGTGATGAACAGATAGATGTGCAGGGGGATACCTTGGCTGTGGTGGAGGAAGAGCCGGAAGTACCCGATACCCTCTCTGCCGCCGATATAGAGCTCAAGGAAGATCTCCTCTTTGAGAAATACTATCTGGAGCCGGTCTATGAGTATAAGGATACCACGCGGAGTATCAAGTTGGATCAAATCAAAGAGAAATTGGCCTACGTAGAAAACTTGGCGGATGAGATAGGTCGCTGGGGGGTGATAGAGAATTACAGAAACGGTAACGGCGAAGCCCCTACCGTTGCCAATTATGTTCGTAACGAATACAAAAGGGTCTCCGATACTTTGGGTGTGGAGCGCTATCAGTCGGCGCCCCTTTACCAAGTCAATGACTCTACCGCTCCTATCATATACGGTAGAGATGGTTGGCTGACGCACCTATTGGACTCTGTGGGCGGATATTATCATATCACGCCCATCAGACGGAGTATGGGGGAGTACTGGATACCGAAACGTTACCTCCGCCAACTGCCGGAGGATACCCAATTTGAGACGGTGATATTTGTTGATAGAGGTGACCAAAACATCACAACGACCGAGCGTACGGGACGCGGTCAGTGGGTGATACGCAGCACCAATCCCGCCACAACAGGTAAAAGGCAACCACCGTATCAGATGGAGACGCCCTTGGGTATCTTCTTACTGCAACAGAAGAAAGCCAAGATGTTTTATACCCACGACGGCAGTTCGGAGATTGCGGGATACGCCCCTTGGGCGAGTCGCTTTACCAACGGCGCTTACATACACGGTGTCCCGGTCAATGACGTTAATGCCAAACCGATTGAGTACAGTTGGTCTTTGGGTACGGTACCCCGCTCTCATATGTGTGTCCGAAACGCCTCGAGCCACGCCAAGTTTATCTACGACCGTGCGCCTGTTGATCGCACTTTGATAATCGTAATAGAGTAACAATAATTGCTCTTTTATTACATTAATCTATCATTTAACCGAACCTTTTCGATTCTTATATGTTAATCTATACACAAGGCTTCTTTTAAGGCATCTTTAATTGTGTCTCTTGTGGCCTGTTTTGTGTTTATGAATGAAGATGATGATTTAATAAAGCAATTGAAATTATGTTGAGCAAATACAAAGACTTTCTTCGCAATAATGACCTCGGGTTATTGGTACTTCGCCTGAGTATCGGTGGTTTGATGTTTTTCCACGGTTATCATAAATTGGTTCACGGCCTCGACGGTATATCCGGTATGATTGCCGCTATGGGATTGCCGGAGTTCCTCGCTTATGGGGCTTTGGTAGGCGAATTGGTGGCTCCCTTGATGATTATCTTTGGAGTTTATACACGTGTGGGATCTGCGGTTTTGGCATTTAATATGCTTGTAGCGATTTTGATGGCCCATCTGGGTGATTTGGGTAGCGTCAACCCTATGACCGGCGGTTGGGTAGTTGAGGTGCCTGCACTCTATCTCTTGGGTGCTTTGGCATTGGTATTTACCGGTGGCGGTCGCTACGCTGTGACCAAAGGAACGATACTTGACTGATAGTTGAAAAAGGACAAATAGTAGCTACGGTCTGAACTGCAAACGCAACAGTATTCCGTAATTGGTACGTGTGTAGGGAAAACTGTAATTAGAGACCAAGGGCAGGCGTTGTTGACGCTCGTAAAAGCCCCGCAAAGAGATATAATCAGAGAGGCCATACTCTGCAGATAGTTGCAGGGTATGGCTTTTTTGTCCTTGTAGGGGAGTAAAGAGTCCGTTGTCACCGGCGGTCTCTGTATTGAAAAAGTATTGTGACATCATTGTACGGGTATAGGTGTGATGGCACTGTATGAGTAGTGATTGACTCTTGGCTCGCAGCCAACGGAGCCGACTCTCGAAGAGCGGCGCGAAGGCGGTGCGGTAACTGAGTCGGCTGTAGAGCTCGTGATCAAGTTGGTGGAGTAGTCTTGAGGAGCTGTTGACCAAGGTTTGGGTCTTGCGGCGATTGTACCGCTCTTCCAATGAGATACCTATTTTAGAAGTCACGGAGAGACCGATGAGCGGGGAAAGGTTTTCGCTGACCGTGATACTTTGTAGGTCGTTTTGTCCGTTCTCTATGTAGTAGGTGGGCAGTTCTACATAGCTTCGGTAGCTGTGGGTCAACTTTATCTCGGCGAAGTGCTTTTGCAACCATTCGTGCCAACCGACGATGTTGTAATTGATTTGCCAATTGGGGAGTGTGGACAGGAGGTCGGGCAGTCCTTTGGAGGAGATGAAAAGTAAGGTTTGCTGTTGGATAAAATTGTTCCGATCCGGCCTCTTATTAGGCTTTACGATGGTAGAGTATCGCAAACTGCCCCGTTGGAGTTGTGCCGGTTGCTGTTGATAAGGGGTGTAGGTGGTGTGGAGTTGTCGGTTGTTTTGCCAAATCAGCTCTATCTCCAACCCCTGTAAAGGTTGCAAGGAGAGTGAAGCATCCATCTCGTTTCTCCAAAATGCGGTGAGCGGACGGATGCTGCCCCCCTCTTTGATCAACCATTCCTCACTCTCGGCAGTGTCAAACGTCTGTTGGGGATCATTGAGTCCCAATCTAAACGCCAAGCTCGGTACCATACTGCCATTTAGGCTCCCGATACCCAATAGTTTGCCGGCACCGGAGATCAAGCCGGGCAGGCTGTTACCGGTAGTGCGTCTGTAATGGAAGTTAAATCGGCTGTGCAGTTGATCCAATCCATATTGGAGTTGGAGGTCAAAATAACCGCCGTTTTCCGCTCTATTGCCCAACCGTTTGCCGTTATTGACGGCACCGAGTTGCCATTGGTAGTTGCTTCGCCAAGTGGTTTGCAGTCGCAACGGTTTTAGTAGGCGGGTATGGAAGTCGGGTGTGCGGTAGGTCAGCTCCGCCTGTCCTCTGTAGTATTGGGTCTCTCCGAGCGCCGCTATGTCTCGGAGTATTTCTCGAGTCATCCAACGAAACGCCGCCTCTTGGTGTTGGAGATGGGCCGCCTCAAACGGTTCGTATACAAGTGCTTGCGTAGTACTCTGCAGTGATAGGGTCAGTCCTTTGATACTCTGTCTGATGTAGAGACCCCTGATCCAATCCCAACGACTCTGCAAGGTGCTGAGCGACTGCCGGTCTGATGGAAATTGCTGATAGCGGTAGAGGCGGTTCCATAAGGAGTTGAGGCGGATATAGTTCTGTGCCGAGGTATTGTAGTTGTAGCTCAATTCGCTCTCCGCCCTTCGATAATGTTGCTTCTCTATCTCGGGCGAAAAACCGTTGTTGCTCTCCACCTTATAGCGTAGGAGCAGGTTTTCTATGCTCCACGGTTTCAGCTTCTTGCCTAACGGCAATCGTTTTAGTTCGGCCAATTCGAATATCTGTCGGTAGCTTGCCGTCCCTCCCCTACCCTTATTCCTAAGGTCGCTGTCATAGGGATCGAAGTACGGCGTGCTTAACCGTCGGTGATAGCTGTATCTCAATGGAGCTCTCACCTGCCAAGCTTGGGGCAATAGTAGCCCCAATTGCAGTTCGCTTTGGAGGGCGAAGTTTCGGGTCTCCTCCAATACCATCTTTCGGCTGTCGGAGGTGAGTCCTCCAAAGCCGGCACTGCGGTATTGGTGTTCGATACGCCCCCAAGCCAATTCGCCCAAGTCAGCCCTCAGAGCCACTTGTGACGCTTTTCCGCCCGTTGCCCTCGCCCCTCTTGTCGATAGTTCGTTGATCCATACCTCGGCAGAGAGCGTTTGGTCAGATTTGTTGCGGACACCAATCATCACTGAGGTTACTTCGCCTAATGTAGGGTGCCCTTTGAGGAGGTAGGAAGCGCCGTGTCGGCCTTTATCCCGGGCGATGTAGGGGGTGGCGGTATCGTGCAGACTCCTATCCCGCTCCGTTTTGAGATCGGTAAAGCCGGATAAATCGATGTCCAATCGGTTCTCCTCCAACCATAGAGCATTGCGGATCTCCTCTTCGTCCGCCGAGGTGTAATCTTTGCGGATAGAGGGGGTCAGCGGCATACGGTATTCGTAGTAATTCTCTGTAAAGTCTTGACCCAGACGGATAAATAGTTCCACCGCTCCGCTTGCCAACATCTGTTCCGACTCCAAGTGACTCCACAGTTCGAGCCTCTGATAGTGTCTGAGATCGAGCGAAAAGTCTCGGTAGAGAGCGGTCGGTTGGCCCGGTTCCAAATGCTCTATCTCCATTGTGACCGACTGTTCGTCTTCGCTATAATTGGCCCAGCCCGACGGTGCTTGTTCTCGTACCACTTGCGGAGGCGATAGATAGGGTGTTGGTTGTCGGTCGCTGTCCTCTTCCAATGAGAGTCGGCCGACGTTGAGTGTTGCGGTGCGTCTGTCTGTCGGTTCTATGCTGCTCTCAAAAGCGCTCCAAGCGGTTGAGGTGATGCGGAATTGCGCCAACCTCAGATGCGTCTCCTTGTCAAACCCTGTGAGGGAGAGACGGACGGTCTCTGCCTCTTGCAGTGAAGGTTGCCTGCCTATTCGTTCCGTCGGTTGTTTGAGCGGTATCCTCAGCTTTACCCACCGTTCATTTTGCGACAGCCGCTTTTCGCCCACCACCATGTCCGAGTGCATATCTTCGGCAGTTATCGGTATGATGTAGCGGAAGTACCCTTCGTCGTCTTGCCGTACCATATCTCTATCGAGGTCTTCGGTATCCGGCAGGTGGCTGTATGCACTCTGTACGCCTTGTATCACCCGGTCTATAGAGTTGCCCTCCATGCCGTTGATGAACTTGTACCGCTCCAATATAGAGGCGTTTTGCCGATCCCATGCATCACCGAGGAAAAAGCGGTAGTCGTCGCGTGCCGGGTCATCGGTATCGGCAAAGGCGGCATAAGCCGGGTGTATCCCCTCCTCCGCGGAGGTCAATCCGTCTAAGCCGCTGTCTTGTTGCTCCATAGATACCGTGCCTGCGGTATCAAAACCGTATAATTCGGGTGTGACGATCGCCCTCTTGCCCCACGCGGTCTCTACCTTGGCTTCCGCCCCCTCGAAGTAGAGTCCATCATCAGGTCCATCATCAGGCAAGATCTTCTCCCTCACCCGACCCAAGTCTATCATCAGAAGTCCTTCGGGTGCCGATGGATCAAGGGTAAAGGGATCCATCAACCACACCTCGATATAGGAGTACTTCTGTTGCTCCAAATCGTTGACGGCCAGAGCTTGTGCCATACTTCCCCACATTGTCGATGCTGCCGAGGGCGGTTGAGGATTGTACGGCCCTCGCTCCTCCGGATAGTAAGAAAGGTTGAGGGTCGGCACCCTCAGCGATTGCAAGGGTGATTGCTCACGTTTGGGGTAGAACTCCTCTACCGTTACCTCCCTCACCAAAGGGCTATCGCGCTGAGCTTTGTCTTGTTGTAAATGCTGAGGTTGGTGCTTTGCACCCTCCCTAACCAATAGAGGGTCTACCGTAAACCACGCCATCTGAGATCGCAGCTCCGGAGAGGGTAGATGCCCCAACTGCCAGCCGTGGGGATTGGTCAGGTCTATAAACCGATTACCGGTCTCAAAGTCATCGATGACTATCCTCTCGCGGCTCTCCGCCGGCATATTGTAGTCGGAATGCAATTGGGCATACGACGCCTGCAGATCTATGGCAAAAGGGTCGCGGAGGTGTAGCCCTGTCAGTTGGTTAAAGAGCTCTTTGAGCCGATGGCTCTCCGTCCTATAATCGGCGTGCAATCCCCACATATTGTTGCGTAACGCCTCTTCGCCCCATCTGATTTTGTCTCTTCGACTCTCCTCTTGATAGGAGACTATCGTACCGCCGATGTGCAGCTCTTCGAGTGGCGACCAATTGAGTTCCGCGCCAAACAGCGACTTCTCTTTACGCCGTACCCGCTCTCGCTCACGTATGGTGATCTCCGTCCTTTCGTCGCTCTCGGTATGAAGTGTGAGTGTACCGCTCATCAGATCAACGTGATAATCGACCCCCTCGGTCAGTAGTCTGCCGCCCGACTCTACTTTGATGCTCCCCGGCTCTATCACCGTATGACCCAACGATACCACACGTCGGGTACTGCCCTTTGCCTCGGCGCGTATCCTGAATAGGTCTTTGTCTTGCTCCTCTCGGGCCTCTCTCTGATTGGCGGTGTAGAGACTGTTGTACGAAGGGTATCCCTCGGGAGGCACCTCGGCAAACGGCCTCCGGAAAGGCAAGAAAAGGGTACCCGTCTCCCTCTGGTAGGTAACGCCTTCGACAAAATCAAACCGCCCGTCCGGCATCCCTCCCCTACCCGATGAGTCGGCCCTATCCCAACCGAAAAGCGTCATCCAGCTCTGTCCCGCATGACTTCCCTTATCTACTATCGGACGTTCCAATCCATTGGCGTAGTCTTTGTAGACAATAGATACCCTCAGTCCTTCGCGAGTGACATCTCTGCCTATCCCTTTCAGTGAATAGCCGTTTTTCATCATCAGATGCCACAGCGGAGACTGAGGCGTGCGGTTGCGGTCAGAGATCAGGGCCACCCGTCGGATACCTTCGCCACCCGACAGGTCACCGACGGTGTGTCGCTCTCCTCGATATCGGTAGGTATAAGCCACCGCCAATAATTGCCCCTCGGCCAAGGGGGCGTGCAATGAAATATACCCGAGTTGGGGCTGAAGTGTGTAGGATGCTGCCGGCAAGCGTTGGGCAGCCGCTATCGATAGACCGTCGGACGCCAACTGTGCATCGTCCGGCGGCGTATTGGAGAGCGATGCACCGGTAGAGGCCACTATCGGTTCGGCTCGTCCCATCGCTTCGAACTGCCGTGCCGTGGTGACCCAAACCTCTATGCGTTCGATATAGAGGTCGCTTTGTACCACCGGCAATGATGATAATGATTGATTGTAAAGAGTGGCGAAAAACTCAGAGAGGAAAAAGTGTTGGCCAAAGTCGTAGTCGCTTCCCTTGAGTTCGGTTTGTCTCAATTGTCCCCCACCCTGCACCACTATTTTGCGTTCTTCGTCGTACTGACGACTGGCCACCATCTGTAGTGTGACTGCCCCTAAGCGGAGATCACTGCGGATGCCGAAGAGATCCATACCGGTGTCTATGAGCGGGTTGCGGCTCTCCATACGTACATTGCCCGCTTCCAACCGTTGTATCAAGTCGTACTTTTCGCCCGAATACCGCAGCCTCAGACGGCTCCTTCGCTCAGCTTGAGCCGCTTGGGTGTCGTAGGTAAAGTCCAATTGCAATCGTTCGCTGTATTTCGCCCTCAGATGGACATTGATTTCGGGATCTATCAAGATGTGCGAACGTTTCCGAAGTCCCACCGGTAACGTGGGGTTATCCTCCTCAATAGTGGTTTGGTTGATGTTGAGCGTGACATAGCCGTTGGCGGTCAGACCCAATTTGGGGGGCATCTTGAGGGGTTGGGGCGCGGGAGGCAGACCGGCTCGGTACATACCCTCTTTGAGCAACCTTTCGCCCCTCGCTCGGTAATATTGTTCCGGAGTCAGCACCTCACGTAGCCGCCAAGTGCCGAGACTGTCACGATGGTAAACTATGTAGAGGCCGGTTTTGGGCAGATAGGCCACGGAGTCCGACTGAGCCTCGGCACTCCACCCCTCTATGAAGAAGAGCCAAAGCAATGCTACTACTGCCAATCTCCACAGTCTCATTGTTACAATCAGATGGTTTCATTCTGCGAATCAGACCGATACTCGGACGCTTGCCTCATAACTGTGGCTTGTGAGGAGATGCCTTTTACAACATTTGCAAACCCTTTTTGATCATATCATTGATAGAGATGTCCGGCTCCGCTTTCGCCAACTTCTGTACCACCTTTTTGGCGGCAGAGGCGGGATAGCCCAAAGCTATAAACGCTTTTTCCGCCTCCTCATACATACGGCCGTGCCATTCGCCGGCCGTACCACCGCCGTTGAGTAGATCTTGTCCCAATTCGCCCATTACCCCCTCTATTTTATCTTTGAGTTCGACTATGATACGCTGTGCCGTCCGCACCCCTACCCCTTTGATCGCTTTGAGGCCGGTCTCGTTGCCCTCTACAATCAGCTTGGAAAGCTCAGTAGGGGTATAGGTCGATAGCGCCAAGCGCGCCGTAGCGGGACCCACGCCGTTGACGGTGATCAACAGTCTAAACAGCTGCCGCTCATCCGCCTTGCCAAAACCGTAGAGATCGTGCGTGTCCTCCCTGAGCACCTCGTGTACCAATAACTTGGTCTCCTCGCCCACCTTGATGCTGTTGTATGTATTGAGCGAAATAGACAAGAAGTAACCCACTCCGCCGTTGACCTCCAATATGGTACCGGTTGGGGTCCGCTCCACCACTTTGCCCCTCAGATATTCGATCATAGTTGCTGATCCGATTTGCGATTGATAAATACTCTATACTGTATCCATACCCCCGTCCTGCCTCGGCCTGATCCTCCCTGCCCCGGTCGTGCGCAAGACCACATCTCTACCAAAGGTACAAAAAAATACCCCAAGTCTCTCGACTCAGGGTACATCGTATAAACCTTAAATATTATGAAAAACTTTGAGGTTCGTGGCGGATTCGAACCGCCGTACACGGTTTTGCAGACCGTTGCCTAACCACTCGGCCAACGAACCGATTCTCTTTTTGCTTGCAAAGATAATAAAAATCTTCATCATACCCAAACCAATTCCCCCCAATTCTCTAACACTCCCTTTTTGTATAGGGGAAGGGTAGGGGGTATCTCCGTGTCGGTGACTCGCGGCGCTTCTCAATTAAGGTCGCAGCCTGTATATTGGGTGTGATGGGTGGTGCGACCTAAGGTCGGAATTTGGAGGTTGATCCTGTTTACCCGATGTCAATGGCTAATAGAAGTTTGAAAAGATGAAGCACAAAAAGGTGAACGAATAAGAAACGAGCGGAGTTCTCTCACCCTCTTTGTTTTGCACAACTTTAATGAACCCTCGATTTAATGTCACAAGGTAACGACTTTCTCTTTGAAAAGCATCTGTTCTTCAAGATTCTATTCATGTAGAATTATAATTGTCAACTTATCTTGGGATAACGCTATAATAATCCTATCTTTGTAGTTGCACATTCTACAAGAATATAAATGTAATCAACAGATGAAGGCGATAAATAGAATAAAGGTTGTGCTGGCAGAGAAACAAGTTTCGGGAAAATGGCTGGCAAATAAAATTGGTCGTACCGAGAATACTGTATCTCGGTGGTGTGCCAACAAAGTACAGCCATCTCTTGAAAATTTACTTGAAATTGCTGAAGTTTTGGAGGTAGACATAAGGGAATTGATAAGACCTACATTAAACAAGTAGCCGTCTATGGGAAATTTCAATGAAGCCACACGCGTGCAAATGCCTGAGATGTTGCATCTTGCACGCATAGGGTACAAATTCTTTGGCAAAATTCATGAGCATGGCGCCGGTTCAGTATATGATCCGGATACCAATATCTTGTTGGGAGTATTCGAAGAGCAGTTTGCCGAGAGTCACCGATTGGAAGCGGAGGTCATGAAGCAGTTGGACACCTTGCAATTCAACCCAAATATAGGAGCCGATGAATAAGGAAATAGAGTTCTTGCTATACAGTCTCCCGGATGATGAGGGCAAAGTCCAAGTCGTTGTTAAAGACGAAACCATTTGGTGTACCCAAAAGGCTATGGCACAGCTTTTTGGTGTAGGTATTCCGGCTATCAGCAAGCATTTGAAAAATATCTTTGTAGAGGAGGAGTTACAGAAAGATCTGGTTGTTTCCAAAATGGAAATAACCACTCGACACGGTGCGATGAAGGGGAGAACTCAAATATCCTCAGTCGATTTTTATCATCTTGATGCCATCATAGCCGTAGGCTATCGAGTCAGCTCTGCTCGAGCCACAAAGTTTCGCCAATGGGCGACTAAGATCCTCAACGAATATATTCGTAAGGGCTTCGTATTAGACGATAATCGACTTAAGCAGGGAACCGCTCTCTTTGGGGTAGATTACTTTCGAGAGCTACTTGAGAGGGTACGCTCCATTCGTGCCAGTGAGCGTCGCATCTGGCAACAGATTACGGATATATATGCAGAGTGTAGTATTGATTATGACAAGTGTGCCCCTACCACCAAGCAGTTTTATGCTATGATACAAAATCGCTTCCACTATGCTATTACCGGTCAGACTGCAGCGGAGATTATCCACTCCAAGGCTGATCACACCAAGGAGCATATGGGCTTGACAACATGGAAGAATGCACCTAACGGACGAATATTGTATGGGCTTACTCGGTTCTACCGCTTTAATCCCCAGTGACAAGTACATACAAAGCCAAGACGTAGCCAAAGTCAGTTGTAACGAGGTGCTATTAGACAAAAACTTATTGGAAGTATTCATCGACCACCCCTTTCTGACCGTTCTAAAATCAACATTGTATGCAATGGGTGGGATCGCCTGCATTCTATTAATTACTGTTAATTGCTTTGTTATATTTGGTTTTTGGCGTGGGAGCCGAGGTGGAAATCGGTGATTTTGTAATGCCTTATAATACAGTGGGTTGGGTGGGGTAGTAACTTAGCCAAAGTTAGACGGCCGACTCGCCGCGGCTAATATGCGGTCTCGTCTCTGTCTAGTCGGCCGACTAACCGCGGCGAGTCGGCCGTCTAACTTTGGCTAAG
>JAUNLZ010000045.1 GCA_030532005.1 Porphyromonas sp. | reverse complement strand
CCATTGATAAAGCGATATCCTACACCGTGAATAGATCTCAGGAAACTATTCTTGGTATATTTATTGATGATACGACGTATTCTTGATACCTCATTATAAATAATTGCGTCGGAATTCTCCGGTAGATTATGGCCTTTCCAAAGGTAATGCTTAATCTCCTCAAATCTTACATTTGTTCTTTCGTTTTCTTCGAGTATCTCCAATATCCGGGTTTGTGTGGGACTTATCCCAACTATCGATCCGTCCGAAAAATAGATTAATTGCTGAGCGACATCAATCATTATTTCCTTCTTCTGCTTGGGACGAACCGTGACCGAAGAGGAATATCGCTTTATGTAAGCATCAAGAAGCTGTGCCGTCAGGGGCTTCTCGACATAGCTTAATGCACCCGCCGTTATCGCCTCTGTCTTTATCTCCTGACCTGCAAAACTACTAATGATAATGATTGGCAGCTTGGGGAAAAGGTGGCTCACCTCACGACAGACCTCAATCCCATTTTTATTTTCATTCAGTTCTATATCGAGGAACAATAGATTAGGGCCGAAGTCATTTATAAAGTCTACGATCCCTACAGCTGTTGGTGAATAGTAAACCTCATATCCATAACCTTCTAATTTCTCCTTTAAGTCATACCCATAGGTAATGATATCATCGATCAGCATGATTTTCTTCATATTAGATTTCTTCTTTTGGTATTGATAGTGTAAACAGAGAACCCTTAGGGGATTTCCTGTTGTAAATTATCTTTCCTCCTTTTGCATTGACTATCGTCCAAGCCGTCATAATACCTATGCCTCCATTACAATCTTTGCAAATCTGCCTGATCAGAGATGGATGCAGAGTATAAGGGCTACTGTCTTTAAATAAATGGATGCCGTTCCCATCGTCTTCTATCATGATAGAGATATGGCGGTCGGCAGGTGCGGCTTGGATTGTAACCTTTGGATGCTCTTGGTTGTATTTCACTGCATTATCTAAAAAGACTCTCAAGATTAATTTGAGTTCTTCTGCCGAAAAGACCATAATTAGGTCATTGGGGAAATCAATAGTAAAGGAAATCTTTTTTTCAGGATAATGAGCTTCAATTTCGATAATTATGTCTTGTACTATATCATACAGATATATCCGGCGTGCCTCTGATTTTTTGTTCTGCTTAATCCTATACATTGTCAGCAGCATATTGATGTCGTCGGTGAGCTTTAATATATGATTATCAGCCTCTATTAAACCGGCATGCGATTTTTCGTCAACCTCAACAGTAGAAGCCAAACCATCTATAAGAGAGTGAGCCAAAGAGAGCGGAAGTTTTAAGTCGTGTACAAGCCCGTAAAAAAATAGCTCCTGCTGATGATTCATCTCTTTTTCCGCTTCTACTCTTTTAGTCATACTTATGAGCAAGTATAGGATTATGACTAATAAGAAAATCCCTATGACAAACAATAATGCCAATACCATCAATGATTGTGGAAGCTCGGTGATTAAAGTAGAACCGATAGTATAGGTCTCTTCATCAACATTAAATTCCTTTCCCACTTCGATTTTGATAGGGAAGAAAGCATAGGTCTTATCAATTAACTTTGTAGAAACATCGTCTACTACAGTACCATTCTTTCTTAAAAATAGCTGAAATGAATAAATATCCCTATCCAAAAGCTTCGCCTCAAATGATTGTGCCAATCTGTTAATAAATAGGGGGTCAGTCTTTATAGAGGCAGCAATGAAGACTTTTTCCAAAGTACCGGTAAGCTCTTCCGGTTTCTTGACGACCTCTGTCACGACAGCATTGGACAAAACACTATCATTATTGGGAGAGACGCGCTCCATGGTAAATATAGGGCTGTCAGGATCGTCGGCACTATTAGAGAACGATGTACTTGCGTATGCTGTGATTGTCCTTGAGAATAGATCGTTCAACCCCTTCCTTTCCTCATTAACAAATGATTTATAGAGATTGAGTCCCCAATAAAGCTGGATCGAAATATAGACCACCATAATCATGAAGAAGAGGCATAAAGAAACGGCTCTTCTTACAATAGTATTATCCCTACTTTGTTTATCCATCTATATTCAGCTGTCTAAATAATATTCATTACGAGTAGGACAAATGTAGCCAATAATTCAGATGGAATTGCACTCCGCCTTGACTACCGTCCTTTGTGTTAAATTCGGTAAGCTCAATTGACCTCATTGGAACGAACTGATTACCAGCTATATATAAAAGCATTAAGGTTTGTGATTGTTAGAACTCTGTTAGAATTTCTGTTAGAATTTCTGTTAGAAATAACTGGTTTTTATGCTAATTACTCCCTATCGCTTCGACATGCTGATGCTGAGCGGACAAGCCTCTCTGCGTCCAGCGAAGTGGGCAAGCGTGCTGTACGAGATTTCCTTCAATCAGAATGGGCAAGCTATGGAGGGTGAGGGATTCTTTTCGGGATAAAGCGTGACGGGGGGAGAGGCTCTATTAGGAGAAAAATGTGTACATTTACGCACCGTTTGAGGTTTTTTTGCTATTGAATAGACGGCTGCGACGGTTTGAGATAGTTGGCGGCGTCCAATGGCGGAAGATTTCGTAAACGACAGTATGAAGAGCAAGCAACAGACCGACGGATTTTCGGCTACGTATGGAGGACAAGCAGTCTTTGCGTGTCCCCCTTTGTTGTATCCGGAGACTGCGGCACACTTTGAGTCACTCAGGAGTATTACACATTATTATATATAGAGATAAAATGAAACCGACACTATTTGTCTTGGCGGCCGGTATGGGTTCGCGTTATGGAGGTCTGAAGCAATTGGACGGGGTTGGCCCGAGCGGCGAAACCATTATGGACTATTCGATCTATGATGCGGTCAAAGCCGGATTTGGCAAGGTGGTATTTGTCATCCGCAAGGACTTTGAGGAGGATTTTGTGAGTAAGGTGGCGAGCAAATACAAACACCTCTTGCCTGTGGAGATTGTATTTCAGTCTGTCGATGCACTGCCCGAGGGGTACACTTGTCCGGAAGGGCGTACCAAGCCGTGGGGTACCAACCACGCCGTGATGATGGGCAAAGATGTGATCCGTGAGCCGTTTGCCGTGATCAATGCGGACGACTACTATGGCCCCGAGAGCTTTGAGGTGCTGGCAAAGGAATTGACCCGTATGGCGGGCACCGAGAATGAATATTGTATGGTGGGATATAGGGTAGGAAATACGCTCAGTGAGAGCGGTACCGTATCTCGCGGAGTGTGCCGGATGGATGACCAACGCTTCCTTACCGATGTGGTGGAGCGTACCGACATAGAGAGGGTAGACGGTCGTATCCTCTTTACCGACGAAAACGGCGAGCGGCAGGAGCTGATGCCGGACACCCCGGTCTCTATGAATATGTGGGGCTTCACTCCCGAGTATTTTGAGTACTCCGAGACGGCATTTAGGGCCTTTTTGGATCAAAACATCGACAGCCCCAAGGGCGAATTTTATATCCCCACGGTGGTCAATGACTTGATCAAGAGGGGCGTGGTGACTTGCAAGGTCTTGGATACTCCTTCTCGCTGGTTTGGGGTGACCTATGCCGATGACCGTCCCGGTGTGGTTGCCAAGTTGCAAAAGTTGGCGGACGACGGAGTCTATCCTCAAAATCTATTGGGCAAGTAAATGCGACTGCCGGTCGGCATTGACCTCATCACTATTTACGGCCCTACGGCTACGGGCAAAACCGCAGTGGCGGTAGCTTTGGCTAAAAAGACGGGGGCTGTAATCCTGAGCGGTGACTCGCGTCAGGTGTATCGCGGTATGGATATCGGTACGGGCAAGGATCTGTCGGAGTACAACACTCCCGAGGGGGCTGTGCCCTACCGCTTGATTGATATCGCCGATGCCGGCGAGAGGTACAATCTGCACCGATATGTAGAGGACTTTTTTGAGGCGTACGAGGCGTTGCCACCCGAGACCCCCAAGATACTTTGCGGTGGCACGGGTCTCTATATGACTGCCGTCATCGGCGGATACGATATGCCGAGGGTACCGGAAGATCCTTCGCTCCGTCGGGAGCTGGAGCGGTTGTCGACGGAGGAGTTGCAGGAGCGTCTGGCGAAGATGGGCGGCGATCTGTCGGCCATCGACATACACAATCCTCGGAGGTTGGTTCGAGCCATCGAACTGATGACGGCGGAGAGGGCGGGTACGGTGACTCCGGTGCGGAGAGCGCCGCTGAGGGGTCCGATATTTTGCCTTGACGTAGACAGAGAGGTACGCAGGGCACGTATCTCCAAGCGGTTGGAGGCCCGCTTGCGGGAGGGCATGGTAGAGGAGGTGGAGGGATTGATGCAAAAGGTGGATCCCGAGGTGCTTATCGGTTACGGATTGGAGTACCGATTTGTGACGGAGTACCTGTTGGGACATCTGACTTATGACGAGATGCACGACCGATTGGAGATCGCCATCCACCAATTCGCCAAACGTCAGATGACCTGGGCGAGAGGTATGGAACGCAAGGGCTTCAAGATACAATATATACATCCGCACGCCGCTCCCGAGGAGACGGCGGAGGCGATGTACGATTATATTATTAACAATTATCAGTAATTCTTTATTTCTGAATCAGAATGTATGGAGGTACGCATTAGTCGCATATTGAGCGAGTACCACGAGTACACCCGAAAGGAGGCGGAAGAACTGCTCCGCCAAGGACGCGTCAAACTCAATGGCGGTGTCGCGGGGATTGGAGAGAGAGCCGCCGTATCGGATGAGGTAAAATTAGATGATGTGACCATCCCTCTCAAGGGCCTTTTCCGGAAGTTTAGCCGTGAAGCGGCGGAGAAGCAAACGGGCGAGCGCTATGGTAAGCACGGACAGGACGAACAACTATTTGCCGATAATCCCAAGAGCAAGGAGCTGCGAAAAGGACGCAAGGACAACCGCAAAAAGAGGCGGGGCAAAAACTATGAGATGGAATATTGATGCTGATAATTGATTGGATCCGACATACATCACTCAAGGTATCGGGGGAGATCTGCTACGGGCAGACTGATATGGAGGTGGCGGACACTTTTGATACCGAAGCGGAGGCGGTTAAGGCCATCGTAGCAAGCAGGGCCTACGATGCGGTCTATACCAGTCCGCTGACCCGTGCCGCCAAGCTCTGCGAGGCGTGTGGGTTGGGCGACCGGGCGATACGCGATCCCCGTATCATGGAACGCAACTTCGGTGCATGGGAATTAAAGACTTGGGCGGAGATCGAGGAGCTGACAAAGTCCGACACTCCGGGCGGTAAGTACTTGGACCACTTGGGGCAGATAGCCCCGCCTATGGGGGAGTCGGTCTGCGACCTTATCGAGCGTGTGACCGACTTTATTGAGGATGTCCGGACGCAGCGTCTCAGGCGAGTGGCGGTCTTCTGCCACGGCGGAGTGATCAACAGCGCCCGCCATTTGCAAGGGTTGATTGCGTTGGATCGGCTCTTTATGGAGGTGCCGGCTTACGGTTCGATCACCGAATTGACCTACGCCTACTCAGACGGACGGTGTATCAAGATAGGATAGAGATAATAGGTAGAGGATAAGATTATATAGTATGTGGTTAGAGATATTACTTGTATTGGTTGGTATTGCGCTCATTGTATTCGGTGCCAATATACTGACCGACGGAGCGTCGGCAATTGCCGAGAGGTTTAGGATCCCGCAGATCATCATCGGTCTCACGATAGTGGCTTTCGGGACGTCGGCGCCCGAGTTGTCGGTAAGTGTCATCAGCAGTATGGAGGGCAATGGCGGTATAGCGGTGGGCAACGTCATCGGCAGTAACATCTTTAATATCCTTGCGATATTGGGTGTCACGGCTCTGATCTACCCGGTACCGGTAGAGCGCAACACCCTGCGTTTTGATATCCCTATCGCCGTATTGGCGGCGGTGATGTTGCTCTTGATGCTCTCCGATCCCGCTTTGGACGGCACTGCCTCCTCCATCACTCGGGTGGAGGCTTTGATATTGGTGATAATGGGGTTGCTCTTCTTGGCATACACATTTGTGATGGGGAAAAAGGGCGCGGCTGACGCTGTGGAGGTCGACGAACCGGAGAAAAAACTGCAACACTGGGCAGTCAGCATCGCCTTTATCATCGGCGGACTGGCGGGGTTGGTATATGGCGGTCGGCTATTTGTGGATAACGCCGCAGCCATTGCCGGACGGTTGGGCGTCAGTGACACCCTCATCGGCCTCACATTGGTATCTTGGGGCACCTCTATGCCGGAGCTGGCCACTTCCGCCATCGCCGCGATGAAAAAGAATACCGGTATCGCTGTCGGTAATGTGGTCGGCAGCAACCTCTTTAATATCTTCTTCGTCCTCGGGATTGCGGGTACCATCAACCCGCTAAAGAGCCTGCAATTTACCGCAGTCGATCTCTGGATGCAACTGCTGGCGGTCATCATCGCATTGGCTACCGTGATGTTTTGGGGCAATAGAGAGATCAAACGCGGAGAGGGCGCCATTATGCTCTTGGTCTTTGTCGCTTACAACGCATTCTTAATTTCGACAGCAGTATGATGAAACATTGGATAGGTCTGATTGCGGTACTCTTGCTTACCACCGCTTGTACCAAGGAGGCAACCAACGGCAAACCGATCATCACGGTGAGCCTACTGCCCGAAAAGTATTTCGTGGAGCAGATGACGGGCGATTGGGCGGAGGTACACGTATTGGTACCCTATGGCAATAACCCCGAGGCGTATGACCCTACCCCCAAAGACATTGCCAAACTACACTCCTCTAAAACATATCTCGCCATCGGGACACTCCCTTTCGAACAGCAATGGATACGCTCGCTCCCCGATAGTGTCACTTTGGTCAACATCGCCGAGCGTATGCCGCACGATTTGATACACGGCGACCACGAGGAGCACGGACACGTCCATCAGTTCGGCGACCCCCACTATTGGACTTCCCTAACGGGCGGAGAGGCGATGGCGGAGGTGATACGTGAGGCGTTGGCAGAGCTATTCCCCGATCGTGCGGAGGAGATCCGCCAAAACTATGAGGCCAACTTGGCGCCTACGTTGACGGAAATTGCCGAGTACGGCCAATCGGTTTTGGGTCAGCGAGACTCATTGGCTTTCGTCATATATCATCCCTCTCTCTCGCTCTTTGCTGAGGAGTGGGGATTGCGGCAGTTGGCCATCGAAGAGCACGGCAGAGAGCCGAGCGTCAAGCACCTGATCGCCTTGATTGATGAGGCGCGTAAGTGGGACACCCGTGTGGTCTTTATCCAACGGGAGTTTGACACCAAGAGTGTGGAGAGCATCGCAAGCGACCTCCGTATCCATCGGGTGGTGATCGACCCTTTGGCAGAAGACTGGGCGGCGGAGATGCGGTCCATCATCTCTCAATTTGAATAAAATGGGATCACCTATACTGACAGCCACCGACTTGGAGTTGGGGTATGACAATGAGCCGAGCATCCTGAGTCATCTCAATTTTGAGATCTATCCACAGGACTTCATCGGCATCACGGGACCCAACGGTGCCGGCAAGACCACATTTATCCGATCGCTCTTGGGACTGATCCGACCACGCAGCGGCGAGATACGGTTTTTCGACCGCGAGGGGAAGGAGGTACGCGGCATAGATATCGGCTATATGCCACAGCAAAACAACATAGACCGGGCGTTTCCTATCGATGTGGCATCGGTGGTTGCCGGCGGTCTTTTTGAAAAGGGGACCAAACAGATAGGCACAGCCGACAGACAACGTGTGACCCAAGCGCTCGAGTCGGTAGGTATGGCGTCGCTCCGCCACAGAGCCATAGGCACCCTCTCGGGCGGACAACTGCAAAGAGTCTTATTGGCACGCGCCATGGTGGGCCAACCGGCCCTGCTGATCCTCGACGAGCCGACCACCTATGTCGACCGCACCTTTGAGGAGACGTTGCAGACCCTACTCCCTCAGCTCCAGCAACATTCGGCCATCATCATGGTGGCGCACAACCTGCAACAGCTCCGCCAACTCTCTACCAAGGTCTACCACATCGACCGATCGTTTGATCTGATTTAGAATAACTGCGAAAGAATCTCGGGCGATCGCAAGGTGCCGACATCGGGAAAATGGTAGGTCAGGTAACCCAAGAGGAGGTCTAATAAATGACCTCTTTGGGCGACGGTCAACGGCAGCTCTTCGGGGTGAGCGGTGGTAATGAATTGTACCAAGAGAGACGCTGCCTCGCCGGCGGCACGTTTATCTGCGTGGCAGATAGGCCTAAACGAACCGTTGCCGTAATCCAGCACATAGCCGGGTCGGTAACCGTCACACACCGGGAGGATACCCATGTGACGCAAAAGCCCGGTCATCAGTCTGAGGTGGAAAGAATTGATCCCCTTGGCGCTCAACCCCTCCATACCGACAATCTCCTGTTTGAGGAACCTAAACAGTTGCGGATCGGCGCTGTTGGCCCTCAATACCCGCGTCAGCAACTCTACCGAGAAGTGGGCCACCGCATTGGCGCTCACCTCCATCGTAGGACGCAACGGCACGTGAAGTATCGAAGACTCGCCCGGCGTCTGGATCTCCCTAAGGGGGTGGTAGTCAAAATTGAGTTGCAGCACCGAGAGCGGTCTAAAAAACGCATTCGCCCGCCCTCTCCTTCGAGAGGCCGTGCGAATGCATTTGAAAGCCAACGAGCCAAACTGCTCGCTGTAGGTGGTCACAATACTGGCATGGTCGGAGTAGCGTACTCCATTGAGCACTATCAGCTCCGTCTCACACAGCATAGATGGGGCAGGCCATTACAGTTCTCTCAAGGTCTTGGTCAGCAGCTCCCAGGTCTTCACCACCGTAGCGATGTTGAGCTTTTCGTCGGGAGAGTGAGGGAACCTGATGGTAGGCCCGAAGCTGATCATCTGCGTATTGGGCAGTACACCTTGCAAGATACCGCACTCCAAACCGGCGTGCATTACCTTGACAGGAGGCTCCTCACCGTTGATCTCCTTGTACACCCGCTTCATCACCTCAAGCACGTGCGAGTGAGCGTCGGGTTGCCAGCCGTTGTATGGCGCGTCAAACTCCACCTCGGCGCCGATCAAAGCAAAAGCGCTCTCTATGCTCGAAGCAACCATCTCCTTACGGCTTTCGCTCGAACTGCGGGTCAAGAAAGTAACCTCCAATTTGCCATCACCCAAACGGATAGAGGCCAAGTTGCTCGATGCCTCTACCGTGTCGGGGAAGTCGGTCAGATAGGTAATGGCGCCGTTTTGCACCGCCTCCACCGCTTGGATCACATTGTCGCTGATCTCTTGAGGTACGATGGTGGCAGGTTTGTCGGCAATACGCTCTATGGTCATCTTGATACCCTCCTCGATGCCCTTGTACTCCTCGGTGTAGAGGGCTTCGAAGTCAGCCACACGCTTAGCCAATTCGTCATACTCCTCCTCGGGACAGGTCAGCACCGCAGAGGCGTCGCGAGGGATGGCATTCCTAAGCGAGCCGCCTTGCAGCTGAGCGATAGAGACATTAAACTCCTCCACCGCCTTTTTGAGGAAACGCACCATCATCTTATTGGCATTTCCTCTGCCCAGATGGATGTCTACACCCGAGTGACCGCCCTTTAGACCGGACAGAGTCACCTTGGCGGCAATATCATCGGCCGGTGTCTTTTGATCGTCCTTGTACTCCAAGCTGACATTGATATCCACACCACCGGCACAGCCCACATAGAGTTCGTCCACCACTTCGGAGTCCAAGTTGAGCATAATATCCGCCTTGGAGAAACCCTCTTTGAGGGCAAAGGCGCCTACCATACCCACCTCTTCGTCAATGGTGAAAAGGGCTTCCAACGGGCCGTGCTCCAACGTATCATCTGCCAACACCGCCAAAGCCATAGCCACGCCGATACCATTGTCCGCACCGAGTGTGGTCTCCTCCGCTTTGACCCACTCGCCATCTACGTGCGCCTTGATAGGATCCTTTTCAAAATCGTGTTGGATATGATTATTTTTCTGAGGCACCATATCCAAGTGACCTTGCATAGCCACTATCGGACGGCCTTCGTACCCCTTGGTAGCCGGCTTGCGGATCAGTACGTTGCCCACCTCGTCTATTTGAGTCTCCAATCCCAAGTCCTTACCCACCTGAGCCACATACTTCACCGCCTCCGCAGTATGCCCGGTAGGGCGTGGTATTTGAGTGAGGTCGTAAAAGTACTTCCACACGTGTTGTGGCTTCAAGTTTAAGATTTCATTTGCCATAGTCTTCGTCTTCTTTGTTTTTAGTTTGGTTCGGGCGGCACCCATACGGCACAGCCCGGCTTAAGTATCTTGTTACGCTACAAGATACAAAAACCCCGTTACACTTCCACAAAAAAGAGACCGCTATTTAGGTCAAAGGTTGCAACAGACAGGTCTCCGAAGGGATTTGGAAACCGGGTTGCAGAGAGACCGCCATCCAGCCGATCACCGGCGGTTGGAGCAACTGCCACTCCCCAAACCGTTGTTGCTCAAATCTATGCTGAGACACCGATTTCCCCTCCAACCGATCCACCGCCTTGAGGTAGTCGCAAGCGTCATCAATCGGTCTGAGTAGCGGGCAAGTCTCCTTAGGCACCGTTTGGTAGACCTGATCCGACATCCACTGAAACCCGAGACGGCGGTAATAATCGATCAACCACACCTCCGCAGGCACCAAAAAGGCAAAAGCATAGCCGGCCTCTTTGAGCTCGCTCAGTATCTGAGGCAAGAAACTGCCCATCACCCCTTGACCTTGGTACGCCCGGGCGGTACAGACGCTATAGAGATAAGCCGCCCTAAACTTGGGCGTATTGGGAGCCGTCCTAAATCGGTACTCCACCACTTGGGTAAATGCCGCCAACCGCCCCTCCTCATCCGACAAGATTTTGGTCAACGCCGGCGAAGCCAGATGCTCCAACTGCAATTGGTAATACTCTCGATATTGCGAGCCGAAACTTTCGGACAACAGCTGCAATATTTGCTCATGGAGCGCCGCGTCACCGCTATGATAGACCGTCCTTTTCATACAAGCACAGTATGCGACAGATGATTAGACTATTCGAAAGAGACCGCCACCTTGTGTTTTTCCAATATGGCCAAAGGTCGGTACGACAGCTTCGCCTTACGCAGACCTTCCAACCCCAAGTCCTCCTCCCGATTGACCCGCACATACCGTTCGGGCAGGTGACGGACAAACTCTTGATTGATAATGGTAAACGACCCCTCATAGTCGGTATCCGCCTTCTCTATATGCACCCCGAAGCAGTGGGGGTTGATAGGCATACCCATCGTAAAAGCGATCACCTTGCCTTCCACTCTGATACAGCCGCCCCTCAGACCTATCTCTTTCCACTCCGTCAGCGCCCGAGTCACCATCACTTTTTCGTCATCCACACCGGGCGTCTCCTCCGTCTCGGCGAGCCAATGACGCTCCAACTCCAAGCACTCTTCGACATTGGCGTCGGAGAGAGGCTCGTATTGATAATCGGGGTAGAGACGCTTAAACTTATTGATGTGGTTACGCTTGCTCTGCAACTTCTTGCCCGAGAGCGTCTCCAACTTATTACGATCGTAGATGTAGTCAGCGTTGTCTCTATTCTTAAATACCTTGATACTCGTCGGGTGGCATTGCTCTATCGCCTCCAGAGCCGAGTCTTGCACCGCCATCAAAATCAGCGGGTGGCCGTTGACCTGCCCGGTGTACTCCATATCTATCAGCACCTCCCTCAGATCCCCATTGCCAATAGGCGTCAAGTAGGCTTCGCTCCCGGTCTCCTTACTCCTAAAGCGTACCACCATCATCCCTTTGTGAAAGGCTACCGAAGTGAGGTACAAAAAGCCCCAATTATATAGATTGCCAAACGAATAGTCGCAGTTGCAGTATGGATTGTCCTCAAGAAACGCAAGGATAGTGTCCCTATCCTCCAATCCCACTCTATGAAACTCTATAAGATCCGCCATGTAGGTTTGTATATATATACACTATGTACTATCTATTTATTGTCAGTGATACAAAGATACCAAATTCGGCCAATGTCCGCATCCGACACATCTCGGCATCCCCACCCCAATCCCCAATAAATAAAGACAATAAATATAGACAATTTATATTTGACGTAATACTGAGGTATACAACACACTATACAACACACTGTATCACCCTGATATTCTATTGGTTATAGGGTTGTATTTATACAAATACAAGAGATTGTTTGCCGTTGAGATATAAAATGTTATCTTTACACCCGTATTTCCGGTAGGAGATACTCTAATGCTTTGATGTGAAATTAGTTGTATTATTTTATGTATTGGACACTTGAATTAGCTTCTAAGCTTGATGACGCGCCATGGCCGGCAACCAAAGATGAGTTGATTGATTATGCTCAACGGACTTGCGCGCCTATGGAGGTGATCGAAAACTTGCAAGAGATCGAAGACGATGAGATGATCTACGACAATATCGAAGATATATGGCCGGACTATCCGAGCAAGGAAGATTTCTTCTTTAACGAAGAAGAGTACTAACCCCGTCATACGGAACATTTTTTTGACAGAGCCTCTGTACACATTAATGTGTATGGAGGCTCTGTCTTATCAATTCAGCACGTCAATGTTTTGTGGTAGGCGTAGGGTAGATGGGTCAGTCCGTTTTTCGTGTGGATAGGATATTAGCCCAAGCACTTGGTGAGTCGAAAGATGAAGAAGAGGAGATAAAATGACATATTTTATACATTTGGGACATTTTGATGGCGGGGGGAATCGGCACTCTCCTAACTGTTTGGTTTATAGGAGCGTAGGGGAGACCCGAACTTAGCCAAAGTTAGACGGCCGAC
>JAUNLZ010000044.1 GCA_030532005.1 Porphyromonas sp. | reverse complement strand
ACTTTACGACAAACTCGTCAACAAACACGTCAACAAACATTACATTAAACATCATGAAAAAGTCTACTTTACTTTTACTAACCGTATCGATGACCATTGCCGCTTTTAGCCTCACCGGTTGTCTCAACAACACTGAGTATCCGCCCATACAATTCGAACGAAAAGTATTGGGTACCGCGACGGTCAACGACCAACCATACGAGCATGCCGTCTATATCGCAGACAGAGGGGTGCAACGAAATCCCTATCTTTTTGCCGCGCCCAAAGATCATCTCATCTACTTCCCTATCGTGCTCACGCCCAAAGGCGGCACCTTAGAGACGGCTGCCGAGTATGCCATCCTCCTCTATATGGATGTCAAGGAGGGCATACCCGAGCTCAACAAAGCATACCATTTTAAGTACAGTGACACGGCGGAGGAGTTGGCGGAGGAAGAGCGACAACCCGGCAAAGAATATTTGCTGCTGACGCACTTCATCAAAAAGCGCGAACACCTACTCCCGGAGGGCGGCAACGGCTTGGCGATCGTTTACAACTACGTACAGAAAGACAAGATCAGATCAGCCGAGGGGACTGTCACCTTTACCTCGTTTGACACTGAGAAAAAGATCTGTACCGGCACCTATCAACTCCGGACCACAGTCGGAGCCGATGATCATAAGGATGCCAAACCTATTGAGATAACCGATGGCAAGATAGAGACGAAGTATTACACACCCAAACCATCTTCTGAAGAGACTTCAGACAATTGAATTAGTAAGATCAAATAAATATTGAACATCAGGAGAAATCCCATTGGTTATGCCAAGCTCGCCGGACCGTCGAAGGCCCGGCGAGCTTTTTTAATACCCCCGAATAAGACTATGTTCACAATTCGTATCGGCATACCCCCTTGTTGCATTTTTACCTCCCCGTGCAGCGATTTCACACTTTATGGATAGAATTATAGAATTCTTTGGGTATTCGGCTTTTTTTGTGTTACTTTGTACTCTGAAGATTAGGGATATTATTATTCATTTTACTCAACGTCCAAAATCACACAGACCTGAGCTACAACCCGGATGAATAAGCCCTAAAATAATAGAGACAATTGAGGACTATACAGTCTAATGTATGCACATCGTTCGATGATTATGAAAGAGAAGAAAGAGAAGCTATTTAACGAGTTTCCTCCAATCTCCAATGAAGAGTGGATGGAAGTGGTCACTAAAGACCTGAAAGGTGCTCCCTTTGAGAAGAAATTGGTGTGGCGCACCAAAGAGGGATTTAACGTACAGCCTTTCTATAGGGCTGAGGATATTAAGGACTTACCCACCAAGGATGTATTGCCGGGTGAGTACCCATACGTGAGGGGTACCAAGGCCGACAACCGTTGGTTGGTACGTCAGGACATGGCTGTGTTGGGCAACACCCGTGATCACAATGCCGAGATCAAAGACCTTATGGCACACGGTGTCACAAGTATCGGCTTCCACTTCAATGATGACCAAGTCAATGCAGAGACCGTAAAAGGACTCTTGGAGGGCATCGACTTAGATCAATTGGAGGTCAACTTTTATGCTCGTCGCGATCTTGCCGTGCAGATGGCGGAGGCGGTAACCGAAGGACTCAAAGCGTCCGGAGCTGACCTTGCCAAAGTACGCGGCTCTATCTGTTTCAACCCCTTCCGTCGTGTTCTCGGCAAGGGTGAAAAGTGGGCAAACTGGGTAGAGACCTCCGTAGCGGTTCTCAAGGCGGCCGAACCACTACAACAATTTACCTGCCTCACCTTCCAAAGTACAGACTTAGTCAATGCCGGCGCTTACATCTACCAAGAGTTGGGTTACGCCTTGGCAGCGGGTGCCGACATCATCGCCCAAGTGAGCGAGAAGAGCGGCAAGAGTGCGTCTGAGGTGGCTGAGCGTATCCGCTTTGATATGGGTATCGGCTCCAATTACTTTATGGAGATTGCCAAGTTTAGGGCTATGCGTTGGCTGTGGGCATTGATCGTCAAAGCCAATGACCAAAATGCGTCTGACCGTGCCGCCAAGGCAGTGGTGCACGCTGAGACCGGCAAGTGGAATAAGTCTATCTACGACGCTTATGTCAATCTCCTGCGTACCATGACCGAGACCATGAGCGCCACCATCGCCGGTGTACACTCCGTGACGGTCAATCCATTTGACAAGCACTACAATCCCGGCGGTAGCGACTTCTCACGCCGCATCGCACGCAACCAACAGCTCCTACTCAAAGAGGAGAGCCATTTTGACAAGGTGGTAGACCCCGCGGGCGGTTCGTACTATATCGAGCACTTGACCCAAGCCATTGCCGAACAAGCCTGGAAGCTGTTCTTGGAGGTAGACGAGCAAGGCGGATTTGGCAAGTTGGCAAACGAAGGCAAGATCCAAGAGGCGGTCAATGCATCTAACGAAGCACGCCACCAAGCGATAGCTACTCGTAGAGAAAATATCCTCGGCACCAACATCTTCCCTAACTTTACGGAAAAAGCGACCGAAGAGACCCGCAACATCGACAACAGCAAGGTGGAGGGTGTGGAGATCACCGCCCTTGACAACCGTCGTGGCGCTTCGGACTTTGAGGAGCTCCGTCTCGCTACCGAGGCGAGTGGCAAAACCCCAACCGTCTTTATGCTGACGATTGGCAACTTGGCTATGAGATTGGCACGCTCGCAATTTAGCAGCAACTTCTTTGGCGTTGCAGGTTACAAGCTCATCGACAACCTCGGTTTTGACACCGTCAAAGAGGGTGTAGAAGCGGCTCGAAAAGCCAATGCCGACATTGTGGTACTCTGTTCCAGCGACGACGAGTATGCCGAGTACGCACCTCAGGCGTTTGACGAACTCAAGGGCGATATGCCGTTAGTAGTGGCAGGCGCGCCCGCTTGTATGGACGAGCTCAAGGCTAAGGGCATCGAGCACTTCGTCCACGTCAAATCAAATGTTCTGGAAACTATGCAAACGTTTAACCAGCTCATGGGTATTGAGCCAAGAAGTGGCAAGTAAGAGAAAGGGATATATAAGATATGAAACCAACATATAAAGATATAGACATCCTCAAAGGAGGATGGCAACAGCCAACTGTGGCTGAGTATAACAAAGCCAACAACATCGACTACAATTGGACCACCCCCGAGCTCATCAAAGTAAAGGGTACCTATACCAAGGAAGACCTTGAGGGTATGGAGCATCTGCAGTATGCGGCAGGTGTACCTCCTTATCTGCGTGGCCCATACAGCACCATGTACGCTATGCGTCCTTGGACCATCCGTCAGTATGCCGGTTTCTCGACAGCCGAGGAATCCAATGCCTTTTACCGTCGCAACTTGGCATCAGGCCAGAAGGGTCTCTCCGTAGCCTTTGACCTTCCTACACACCGTGGCTACAATGCCGACAACGAGCGTGTGGAGGGTGACGTAGGTAAGGCCGGTGTATCTATCTGTTCGATTGAGGATATGAAGATACTGTTTGATGGTATACCATTAAACAAAATGTCCGTGTCCATGACCATGAACGGTGCCGTATTGCCTATCTTGGCCTTTTACATCGTAGCCGGTTTGGAGCAAGGCGCCAAGCAGGAAGAGATGGCGGGTACCATCCAAAACGATATTCTCAAAGAGTTTATGGTGCGTAACACCTACATTTACCCACCTGAGTTCAGTATGCGTATCATCGCAGACATCTTTGAGTACACATCGCAAAATATGCCTAAGTTCAACTCCATCTCCATCTCCGGCTACCACATGCAGGAGGCCGGCGCAACCGCCGATATCGAGATGGCGTACACCCTCGCCGACGGTATGGAGTACCTCCGTGCAGGTATCGGCGCCGGTATGGACATCGATAAGTTTGCCCCTCGTCTCTCTTTCTTCTGGGCAATTGGTATGAATCACTTTATGGAGATTGCCAAGATGAGAGCCGCTCGTATGCTTTGGGCAAAGATCACCAAGAGTTTGGGTGCCAAAAATCCAAAGTCTATGGCGCTTCGTACCCACTGTCAGACCTCAGGTTGGAGTTTGACGGAGCAGGATCCATTTAACAATGTCGGCCGTACATGTATCGAGGCTATGGGTGCAGCCCTCGGTCACACACAGTCACTGCACACCAACGCACTTGACGAGGCCATCGCGCTCCCTACCGATTTCTCGGCGCGTATCGCACGTAACACTCAGATTTACATCCAAAACGAGACTGAGGTATGCCGTGAGGTAGACCCATGGGCAGGCTCATACTACATTGAGACATTGACCAACGAATTGGTACACAAGGCTTGGGAGCACATCCAAGAGATCGAGAGCATGGGCGGTATGGCCAAGGCGATCGAGAGCGGTCTGCCAAAGATGCGCATCGAGGAGGCTGCCGCACGCACCCAGGCACGTATCGACTCCAACAATCAGGTGATCATCGGTGTCAATAAGTATCGTTTGGCCAAGGAAGATCCTATCGATATCCTTGAGGTAGATAACACAGCCGTACGTACCCAACAGGTTGAGCGTCTGCAAGAGCTGAGGAAAAACCGTGACGAAGCGGCTGTCAAGAAAGCCCTTGCCGATATCACCGAAGCGGTTCGCAACAAGAGCGGCAACCTACTCGACTTGGCTGTCAAAGCGGCACAAGCCAGAGCATCACTCGGAGAGATTTCAGACGCTTGCGAAGAGGTCGTAGGGCGTTACAAAGCAATAATCCGTACAATTTCAGGCGTGTATTCATCAGAAACCAACAACGATCCGGACTTCTTGGAGGCATCACGTCTCGTAGAGGAGTTTGCCAAGAAAGAAGGCCGCCAACCACGTATCATGATTGCCAAGATGGGACAAGACGGTCACGACCGCGGTGCCAAGGTAGTGGCAACTGGATATGCCGATGTCGGCTTTGACGTGGATATGGGACCATTGTTCCAGACCCCTGCCGAGTCAGCTCGCCAAGCGGTTGAGAACGACGTTAACATCCTCGGTGTGTCATCACTTGCCGCCGGTCACAAGACCTTGGTACCACAGGTGATCGCAGAGCTCAAAAAGCTCGGTCGCGAAGATATCGTCGTGATTGCCGGTGGTGTGATCCCCGCACAGGACTACGACTTCCTGTACAAAGCCGGTGTAGCCGCCATCTTCGGCCCCGGAACTTCGGTATCCAAAGCCGCTATCGAGTTGATGAAGATACTCTTAGCCGAGTAATACCTCATCACCAACCACATATTTACAGGGTGAGGGTCGAAATCTCCTTTCGACCCCACCCTGTTTTTATTCCCCACCCCAACAAACAGTGCCACCGCCGCCCCACCCCACCCATAAGACAACCCACTCAGTCCAACCCATAGTCCATTATCGAGGTCAAATAGGATGGGGTATTGTTTCTGTATTAATTGGTATCTTTACACTGTCATTTCACAATATAGATTGGTGGTATTTATGGAGTCAATAAAGACTATTTATAAGATAGGTCATGGTCCGTCGAGCAGCCATACCATGGCGCCTCGCAGGGCAACGGAAATGTTTTTGGAGCGATTTGGCAATGGCGCGCCTGCGAGCTTTAGAGTGACACTCTACGGCTCATTGGCGGCTACAGGCAAAGGGCACATGACAGATGTGGCGATCCTTGATGTCCTCAAACCGGTGGCTCCGACCCAGATCCTTTGGGAGCCTACCATCGTACCGGAGTTTCACACCAATGGTATGCTGTTCGAAGCGCTCGACACAGAGGGGCAGGTGTTGGACAGTTGGAAGGTATATAGCATCGGAGGGGGTTCGCTTGCCAATGAGAGTTTTGACGAAAGCCGAAACGAACAGATCTACCCGCACCATAGGATGGAGGATATCATCGACTACTGCAACAAGGAGCGTATCCCATTTTGGGAGTATGTAGAGCGTTTTGATGACCCCTCGGTTTGGGAACACTTGGAACACGTGTGGAAAGTGATGCGCGATGCGGTGGAGAGAGGTTTGGCGGATGACGGGATACTACCGGGCGGGCTTAACCTCAGACGCAAGGCGGGCGAATACTTCGTCAGAGCCAAAGGGTACCGCAGCAACGTAAGCACCCGCGGTTTGGTCTACTCTTATGCATTGGCCGTTTCGGAAGAAAATGCTTCGGGACACGTCGTTGTGACGGCCCCTACTTGTGGATCGTCGGGAGTGATGCCTGCGGTGCTTTACCACCTGCAGCAGTCAAGAGAATTTCCTGACAAGATGATACACCGCGCTTTGGCTACCGCCGGTTTGTTTGGCAATGTGGCACGCACCAACGCCTCTATCTCCGGTGCCGAGGTCGGTTGCCAGGGAGAGGTAGGTGTCGCTTGCTCTATGGCGGCCGCAGCGGCCAATCAGCTATTTGGGGGCAGCCTCAATCAGATTGAGTACGCCGCCGAGATGGCTTTGGAACACCACTTGGGCCTTACCTGTGACCCGGTATGCGGTTTGGTGCAGATTCCTTGTATCGAGCGCAACGCATTTGCTGCCGCTCGTGCGTTGGATAGCAACACCTATTCCGCTTTCTCCAACGGTTTTCACAGAGTCACATTTGATCAAGTAGTGGAGGTGATGAAGCAGACAGGACACGACTTGCCAAGTCTTTACAAAGAAACATCCGAAGGCGGTTTGGCAACCAACTACTGCCTGATTCCTTGAGAGGTCTGATATATATAAAAGAGCCGTGAGGGTGCATCATAACTATGGTTTTGGACTATGGTTTTGGGCACCCTCACCAAGTTTTACCAAGCGGTCACAGAGCCAGCTCTATAAACAGCGTGACCAAGAAAGGGACACTAAGGTCACATACAAACCCGTGGTAGATGGAGGGCACCAAGTAGCGATTGCCCGACGCATTGAGGATCGCAGGCAGGGTGACGTCCATCGTGGTGGCGCCACCGGCAGCTATCGGTGCCAAAGGACTGATGTACTTGCTCAGCAATGGCGCCAAGACAATGGTCAGCAACTCCCGTATGATATTGGAAAAGAGGGCTACAGCCCCAAGCGTGATGCCCAACTTCTCGGTAATTAGGATACTGGAGAGAGAATAGTAGGCGAGGCCTTGCGAGATGGCAAGGGTCTGGAAGAGTCCCAAACCGACCACTAACGAAGCGATCAACCCGCCTATAAAACTTCCCAAGATGGTGAGGAAAGGCAGGAGCAGCAGGCTCTTGGGCAACTTGCGGAACCCCGAAACAGTCTCTCGATCGTTGCCGACACTGACACCCACGGCAAACATCAGCAGATACAGCAAGTATTTACCGGTGTCCGGGTGATTGAGTGCATCGGGAAGGAGATCAAAATTGCCGAGCGCCAATCCAATCGCGAAGCATCCCAAGAGTAACAAATTGTCTTTCATCGGCTCCGTTTCTTATCTAACATCCAAGCGAATAGTATGCTCACAGCCATAGCCAAAACAGCAATGAGCAGCGCCGCCCCTACCAAGAGATGAACATTGGCGATACCGCTGTTGGACTGACCCACTTCTACACCCAATACCAAGAGCAGCAAGCATATCAGCAACATGATGACCTTGTTGATGTATTTGATGCGGTGTTTGCGGAGCAACCAACCGCACCCGATTCCCAACAGCATACAAGCAAAGATATTGAGCATAGCAACTACTAAATCGGTTTGGAATAAGTGTGTCCGCCTTTATCATGGAGCGGATCCAAGCGAGACGCTACATAACGTAAAAATGGCGAGCCTTGGGAGGCCAGGCGGATACCGTCTTCGGTGAGGTCTATCAGCCCGTCGGCTTGTAGCTGTTCCATCTCTCGGCGGTCGTAAGCGGTGGAGTGACGCACCGCCTCCGGCGTCATTTGCAGATGCTCCGCCAAGTCGCTCCACGATATTTGTTCGTTGCACATCAGAGCGGTGATCACCTCTCTTACCACCTGTTCTTGCGGAGAGAGCCGGTACCCTCTATATACAGGCAGACGCCCCTCGTTGACCACTTTGAGGTAGGTAGGTATATCCTTGCTGTTTTGAGCGTACATAGTGGTGAGTTGGGAGATGGCCGACACCCCGAAAGCATATACCTGCCCCGTAGTGCGTCGGGTGCAGTAGCCTTGGAAATTGCGGTGCAATCGATGCTCTACCGCCGCATCATGCAGTTCGTCCGTCGGCAGTACGAAGTGGTCCAACCCTATTTGTAAGTACCCGCTCTCCAAGAGGCTACGGCGCGCCCTACGGTACATCTCCTCCTTCTCCTCCGGTGTGGGCAATCCTATCTTCTCGAGCAACTTTTGGGCAGGGAACATACTTGGCACGTGAGCGTAAGAAAAGGTGACCAACCTATTGGGTCGCAACCGGATGGCTCTCTGTATGGTCGCTTCGAAGCTCTCGGGCGTCTGTAGAGGGAGTCCATAGATAAAGTCAAGGTTGAGAGGGACACGGTGTCTCTGCAAGATCTCTTGCACCTCCTCGATCGGCAAAAGCGGCTCCAATCTGTGTACAGCTCGCAGCACCTCGGTCGAAAAGTCCTGGACACCCAAGCTGATTCGGGTAAACCCCAATGCCAACAACGCTTCGTAGCCCTCCTCCGCGAGGTGTCCCGGATGACACTCGATCGCTATCTCGGGACGCTCTATAAATGAAAAACGAGACGACAGCTTGTCGATCACCTTTGCCAAGAAGGCGGGATCGGCAAGGCTCGGACTGCCGCCGCCGAAGTGGATCTGAGAGATCTTGCGCGAAGGGTCAATCCGACTGATGACTAAGTCCATCTCCTTGAGCAATGTCTCGAAGTAGAGCGCCTCGTCGGTCGATTGCGTCCTCAGGTAGGAGTTACAACCACAGTAGTGGCACAGCTGTTCGCAGTACGGAAAGTGGATGTAAAAAGAGAGGTTGCTCGGCAATAGGTCATTAGATGCCGAGACCGCTTCTATGTAGCTCTCCGCCGTGATGCCGTCATGGAAAAAGTTGGCGGGCGGATAGCTGGTGTACCTCGGTACAGGTACATTGTACTTGTCCAATATATGGTTCATGCCGGTAACTTATTTGGGTTGTAAAACCATAGATATATAAAGGTCACTGCACCGAGTACCAGAGATGTGGTAAACAGACCCGTATATCCATAGAGGTCCGCCACCTTGGCACAGCCGATAGAGAAGATCATCGAACTGAGGTGCGTCACCACTATTTGCACGGTAAAGTCCGTTCCCTCTCTGCCCTCGCGTACCAAGTCCATACCGGTGGTATAGACGAGTGTCGATGCCATACCGTACGTCCACCACACCAAGCCTATCGCCACGTAGATCAAAGCGGTCTGCTGAGACAGCAACCCGCCGCGATAGGTGGTGAGGAAAAAGGTGGCGGTGCCAATCATCAAGAGCGATACGATGCGTCGCATCCACTTGCGTCCGACGTGCTTCACTCCAATACCCGAGACAAACGAACCGATAATCCCCATCGATGTACCGCAGATACCGACAATAAACCCGATATCCTTCATGTCATAACCAAAGTCGACCATCATCGGTCGGAGGTTGGAAAGCAAACCAATGATACCGGTATAGAAGAGGATCAGAAAAATGATGTGTTTGTAAATCCCTTTCTGTGTGAAGAACGTCAGCGTGTCCTTAAATTGGGCACGCGGGCGTTCCGCAGACTTGGAGGGCATCAACTCTATATGTCTATTTTGGAGTAGAGGGATCAGTGCCAAAAGCACAAAGAGCGCCACTGCAGGCAACATATGATGCCAGCCCAATTTGTGGAAAAGCACCAACAGCACACCGCTCCCTACCATACTGCCGGCAAAAGACCCCATCGACTGCATACTGTTGATGAGTCCTCTGTCTTTAGCTGCAAACGAGCGCGCCGCCAATGCGTCTGTAGAGATATCCTGAGTGGCGGACATAATAAACGCCATCAATATCAGCGAAATAATCAGTATCGGCTGGTGCTCTATATTGAGCAACGCCACCACGAGGATGATCAGCGCATACAAGATCTCCGAGACCACAATCCACCGCTTGTAGTCCATCACCGACTTGGTGTGTCTGTCCACTATGGGCGACCACATAAACTTAACAATCCAAGGCAGTTTGATCAGTTTGATCAGAGCTATCGCAGTCAGCGAGTAATTGCCTTGACGCATCAATATCGGCAGTACCGCGGCAAAGAAGCTCATCGGCACCGACTGTGCGATGTAAAGCGAAAAGAAGGTAAAAAGGTTGTATGCTTTTTTATTTCCCATCCGTTAATTACAGATTGACAGCTACCGAAGCGCCTACCATCAGCGGACGTCCCGGTTTACCCATAGCCTTATTGGTAACCGTATAATAATAACCTAAATAGTCGCTGTTAAGTAAGTTATTACCCCACACCGTCCAGGTGGTTTTCCCCATATTGAGGGTTACAGAGGCGTCCAAGAGGTGGTAAAAATCTTGCTTCTTTTTATTGTCTTCGTTCCAGTACATATCGCCGATTCCCTTATATCCGACATGCAACTGTATCTCCCTTAGGAGCGTACTCCGTACAGGGATACGATATTCGGTGTTGAGCGCTATGGAGTGCTTGGGGACGAAGGGCAGTTGATTGCCGGTGTAGTCCACCTTTTCGTCCACTTCGTACGAAGTAAACAGAGCGTGCGTAAAGCCGTATGCGCCCGACAGAGTCCAATCTTTCGTCAACTGTGCCTCTACCGACGCTTCGATACCCTTACTTGTTGACGAACCGGCGTTGTGTGTCGATTGACCCAAGCCGGGTATCGTCTTATTGAGCTGTTTGTTTTTGGTATCCACCAAAAAGAGCACCAACTCGCCACTCAGTCTGCCGGGGACTAATACACCCTTGGCGCCCACTTCGTAATTCCAGCTGTTCTCCGCCCCGTATGACCGCTCTATACCCGGTGCCTGTACCGTATTAAATCCCCCCGTGATGTATCCCTGAGAGACCGTTGCATAGATTTGGCTCTGTGGGTTAAAGAAATATTGAAGCGAGAATTTGGGAGTAAAGTGGAAGAACGGCAGATCGGTCTCCTCCTCTATCTCCTTACCCAACTTAGACTCGAAGTAGATGAGATTGGCCTTTTCGTAATCGACGCGGAGACCGCCCTCCAATCTAAAGTTGCCTATTGACAACGCACTATTGTGGTACAACGCCGCACCCCAAGTAAATTCGTCATTGGTGCGGTTGATCACTATGTCTCTCGGTTTAAACATCTGGACTTGTATGTCCCGGTCTATCTTTTGCTCAAAGGCGAAAGCCCCCACCGTCCAATGATACAGACCTTCTCGTTTGCTCTCCAAAGATATTTCTTGCGAAAAGAGTTTCTGTCGCTCCCCTTGCAGAGCATTCGCCACCTCTGCCGAAGAACCGTCTTGATCCACATCATAATTGCCGTCCACCAAATGTGCCGATACTTGCCCCTTGAGCGTGACAGCGGGCGTATTGTGCGACACGTACAGGCCACCGTCATACATCTTGCGAGTATAGACGCTGGGGTGATTGAGGTCAACCGACACCACTCGGTCGCTCTCCGGATCCACCTTACCGTAGGTAAAAGCGCCCTGCCTAACCAAATCGATATTATTCGTCAGTCTGAAAAGCGTATTGGCAGTCGGCGAAAACTCCAACTTGACATTGAGCGCTCCTTGATCCGCTTTATCCGCTTTAGAACCGTCAAAGGCATTGTCGATATACCCGCCAAAGTGACGGTAGTTACCCGCTACAGAGTAAGCCCAATGGTCACTGATACGATCCAAGTGCGAAGCGCTCGCCGTCACCTCTCCATAGCTGCCATAGCCGACACGTACAGTTGTACCCTGTGTCTTGAAAGGCGATTTGGTCTGTACCAATATCACGCCACCCATAGCATTCCTGCCAAAAGTGGTCGATTGGGGACCTCTCAAAAACTCAATTTTATCAATATCATTCATTGTGATTTCAAAGGTCGACTTCTCAAAATGAGGCACGCCGTCAACATACATCACCACCGCGGGACGCAGTTTAGACCCCATACCCCTTACCAATATAGATGAAGTATGCGGCGTATCTCTATCTATCATGATAAAGTTAGGCACCATACCGGTAAAGTCCTTGATGCTCACAATATTTCGGGTTTGCAGCTGATGGGCGGTTACAGAAGTTCCGCTGATGGGCAGCTCTTGTAGCTTGCTCTGTTGTTTGATGCCCGTCACCACCAATTCGTCCAATCCATAGTATTGCAGCGAATCCACATCATCCGCTTTGGCCTCCGTAAAGGAGAAAAGATTAATCACAATACCGGCAAGTAGTAGTGATAATGTACATAGTACACCGTTAGTCAGTTTCATCTTATTATTCAATTATATGTTGATTAGGATAGTATTCCCACGTAAGCCCATCAATGGACAGGCAAATATACCCCTTTTACGTCAATACCCGCCCCCCACAGCGGCGATTTTCGCCCAAGCAAACGACCCTGAGGAATCCATCGAGGGCAATCGTCGGACGACCCCGGAGGGGTCGCGATGTTCCCACGGATCGCACCCCAAATGGGGAAACGGCGGACGACCCCGTAGGGGTCGCCGTCGTTTCCACCATTCGTACCATATAATAGGTACTCCGATGGGTCGCCGATGATGCCGACGTTTCCCACGCCATATATATATGCGTAACTTCACGAATCGTGATCCAATTGGTCGAAACATCGGCGACCCCGGAGGGATCGCATTTAATTAGCCCGCGGTCAATGGCGAACGTTGGCGGTAGCCAACGTGAGGCGTTGACCCCGGGATGCGACGTCACACCAACCTCCCGACCTTTAGGTCGCACCACCCATCGCACCCCAAATGGGAGGTGGAATAAAAAAACGATCCCGTAGGGTCGCATCTAATTAGGCATTGACCCCGGGAAACGATGACCCCCACCCATCGCACCATATATATAGGGTGCGATGGGTGATGCGACCTAAAGGTCGGATATCGCGGGGGAGGCCCCTTTCCCGAGGTCAGAAGGGTCTATCGGCTGGCGCCGACAGCCCCTTCTGACACACGGGCTAATTAAATTCGACCCCTCCGGGGTCG
>JAUNLZ010000043.1 GCA_030532005.1 Porphyromonas sp. | reverse complement strand
CCCCACATCGGGGGAACGACGGACGACCCCGTAGGGGTCGCATTTAATTAGCCCGTGTGTCATCAATACCAACCGGCGTCAGCCGGGTGGTATTGATGACCTCGGGAAAAGGCATTTTTTATTTCCACCGACCTTTAGGTCGCACCACCTATCGCACTATATATATTGGGGGTGACGGGTGGTGCGACCTAAAGGTCGGATTGCGTGGGGGTGTCATTAATTATCGTTAATTATTGTATCATATTTTGTTTTGGCGTTGATTGTCGGGGTCGATATCGGTGATTTTGTAATCCCTTACAATACAGTGGGTTGGGAGGGGTAGTAACTTAGCCAAAGTTAGACGGCCGACTCGCCGCGGTTAATATGCGGTCTCGCCTCTGTCCAGTCGGCCGACTAACCGTGGCGAGTCGGCCGTCTAACTTCGGCTAAGTTCGGGTCTCCCCTACGCCCCTATAAACCAAAGGGTTAGGAAGGGGGTCATCTCACCACCCTCGAAATGTACCAAATGTATAAAAAATGCCCGGTTGTGGCATTCGATATCCCCTCTTCTTCATCTTCCAACTCACCCATACTCACTCAATTTCCTATCCACACGAAAAAAGGACTGTTCCCCTTTAGGTCGCACCATATAGGGTGCTATGGGTGGTGCGACCTAAGCTCGGGAGATGGGTCTATGGATGGCGTAGCACCCAATCTCTGAGGATCACAGCGTGGTTGCAGGTGGCGGAGCGAGCGCCGTAGATCAGAGTGACATTGCCGGCGGTTAATAGCTCTTTGCAGTGTTGGGCGAAGGTCAACGCCGCGGGATTACTATCCAACTCCTCTTCGTACCTGGTCTTGAACTCATCGAAATGCTCCTCCTTATGGCCGAACCATCTCCGCAACTCTGTCGTCGGGGTCACATCCTTAGCCCACTCGTCAATGGCTGCATCCGTTTTGGAGACCCCTCTCGGCCACAATCGATCTATCAATATCCGGTATCCATCGTCAGGATCCCATCCTGCATAAGCTCTCTTGACATTAAGTATTCCCATAACAATCACCGACTTATTCTCCATCCATTTCTCTGCCCTTCCCCGATCTTAAAGGTACGTATAACAAGGGGAAAGTCCAAAACAAGAGACCTGAGCGGAAGAAAATAGAGAATTTAGACTCGAAAAGTTGTCAATGCAAAAAAAAATATATACCTTTGCCGAGCTATACAATTGAAACGCCCAGATGGCGGAATTGGTAGACGCGTTGGTCTCAAACACCAATGGGGTTACACCTGTACCGGTTCGATCCCGGTTCTGGGCACACAGTCAAAAGCCGAGTAACAAATATCTGTTGCTCGGCTTTTGCTATTAGTCCGGCCGTACACATTGATTATTTATGTACATTTGCAATATAGCAAAAGATTATTGTACACAAATCTCAAGGACAATCAAGGACAATTATTATGGCTACTGAAGAATTATTAAGATCGGTCAGGGCAAAGGCTGAAACGTGGCTCTCGCCTATGTATGACGAAGCGACAAGGAGCGAGGTGCAAGCACTGTTGGATAATCCCGACACCTCCCTGCTGATCGATGCTTTTTACAAAGATTTGGAGTTTGGCACGGGCGGCTTGCGGGGTATTATGGGAGCCGGCAGCAACCGTATGAATAAATACACGGTCGGCGCCGCCACTCAAGGGCTTGCCAATTATCTGCTCAAGACCTTTGAAGGCGAAGAAATCAAAGTAGCCATAGGGTACGACTGCCGACACAACAGTAGCGAATTTTCTCGTATGGCGGCAGGCATCTTTGCCGCCAACGGCATCAAAGTGTATCTGTACGAAGCGCTGCGCCCTACGCCGATGGTGTCGTATGCCATCCGCGAATTGGGCTGCCAAAGCGGCGTGATGCTCACTGCATCGCATAACCCCAAGGAGTACAATGGATTTAAGGCCTATTGGAGCGACGGTGCTCAGATGATCGCGCCGCACGATCAAAATGTGATTGACGAGGTCAATGCCATTAAGTCGGTGGCCGACATCAAGTTTGACGGTCCCGAAGAGTTGATCATACTGATGGGCAAGGAGATGGACGATAAGTTTATCGCCGCGGTATTGTCCAAGCGTCTGTCACCTGAGGTGATCAAGCGTCAGCACGATCTCAAGATTGTCTTTACTCCCCTCCACGGCACCAGCGGCCAAGTATTGCCGAGGACGCTGGCCGAAGCCGGTTTTGACAACGTCCACCCGGTGGAAGCTCAGATGGTGGTGAGCGGTGATTTCCCTACCGTGGTTTCGCCCAACCCTGAGAATGCCGAAGCCCTCTCGATGGCCATAGAGCAAGCCAAGGCGATCAATGCCGAAATTGTGATGGCAACGGATCCCGACGGCGACCGTATCGGTACGGCCGTTAAGGACAAGGAGGGCAATTGGGTCTTGATCAACGGCAATCAGACTTGTCTGCTGTACGCTTTCTATGCGATTGAAAAGCGGAGAGAGAGCAACAGCCTCAAAGAGAATCAATATTTAGTCAAGACGATTGTTACCACCGGCCTCATCAAAAATATCGCCGACAAAAACAACATCCAACTGTACGATACTTACACCGGCTTTAAGTGGATTGCCGATGTCATCCGACAGAACGAGGGCAAGAAAGAATTCCTCGGCGGCGGTGAGGAGAGCTATGGTTATCTATGGAGTGACTTTGTGAGGGACAAATGCTCGGTCAGCGCTTGCACCATCTTCGCCGAGATTGCGGCGTGGGCTAAGGACAAAGGACAGAGCATATACGAATTATTGGAGCGTATATACTTGGAGTATGGCTATTCGTTTGAGAAAAACATCTCTGTGGTACGCCCCGGCAAGAGTGGTGCAGAGGAGATCGAACAGATGATGCGAGACTTCCGCAACAACCCTCTGCAAGACTTGGCAGGCTCCAAGGTGAGCGAGATCCTCGACTACTCTACCCGTAAGGGTAAGAATATGGAGACCGGCGCCACCTTTGATTTGGATATGCCGACCACCAGCAATGTGCTGCAATACAAGTGTGCCGACGGTACCAAACTCTCTGTACGCCCTTCGGGTACGGAACCCAAGATCAAGTTTTACATTGAGGTACACGCACATCCCGAAAACCTTGAACAGCTCGATGCCGCACGCATAGAGTGTCAGGAGCGGGCCGATAGGATTGCAGTACAATTGGGTATCTAAAATCATTAACAATACAATATTTATAGACATAGTTAGACATAGTCGGTAGCCGTATCTGATACGGTTGCCGACTATATCTTCGCTTATCTAACTCTATATGATCCTCTGCATTTGTGAGAAACCCTCTGTAGCTCGTGACATCGGTGCCGTCATCGGTGCCACCGCGCCCAAACAGGGCTATCTCGAAGGCAACGGCTATCGGGTTACTTGGACTTACGGACACTTCTGCACCCTCAAAGAACCGGGCGACTACTACCCGCAGTGGCAGCAGTGGAGTTTGGCCTACCTGCCGATGCTGCCCGAGCGTTTCGGCATCAAGGTGATGAAAGATCCGGGGATACGGCAGCAGTTCGGTATCATCAAAGAGTTGGTAGCCGACGCCACGGAGGTCATCAACTGCGGTGACGCCGGGCAAGAGGGCGAACTCATACAGCGCTGGGTGTTGCAAATGGCGGAGTGCCGGGTGCCGGTCAAGCGCCTATGGCTCTCCTCTATGACCAACGAAGCGATCCGGAAGGCTTTTGGCGAACTCAAGCCGGAGGCGGAGTACACCAACCTCTATCACGCCGGTTTGGCGCGGGCGATCGGTGACTGGATCCTCGGCATCAACGCCACCCGCCTCTACACCCTCAAGTACCGCAAGAGCAACGACCGCAAGGTGCTCTCTGTCGGTCGGGTACAGACTCCGACCCTGAGTTTGATTGTAGATCGGTATGAGGAGATACGGGACTTCAAGCCGGAGCCTTATTGGGAGATCAAAACGGTCTACCGTGAGGTGACATTCTCCTCCACCAAAGGGAAATACGCTACGGAGGAGGAAGCCAAAGAGGTGATCCGGAGGATCTCCGCCGAGGAGCTGACCATCACCAAGGTCACCAAAAAGAAGGGGAAGGAGGGGGCTCCGAGGCTTTTTGACCTCACCTCTTTGCAGATCGAGGCGAATAAGAGGTACGGGCTTTCGGCAGACCGGACATTAGCTACCATACAGGAGCTATACGAAAGGAAGTTAGTCACCTACCCGCGTGTGGACACCACCTATCTGCCCGATGATGTCTACCCCAATTGTATGCCGATTATCCAATCGTTGTACCGCGCCTATCCGGAGCAGTGCACGCCGTTGTTGCAAAGCGGCAAGTTGAGGAAACTGAAAAAGTACTTCGACAGTTCCAAAGTCACGGACCACCACGCCATCATACCTACCGGCAATCTGCCTCAGTTCTTGGACCGTACACAACAGGCGATATACGAATTGATACTGCTCCGCTTCTTAGCCATCTTTTACCCCGACTTGGAGTTTGAACAGACTACGGTGATGGCGGATGTGGCAAAGATAGAGTTTAAGGCTACCGGCAGGGTGGTGGTATCCGAGGGGTGGAAACAACTCTACAGCAATCAGACCGATAAGAGCGAGGAAGAGGAAGGCGAAGAACCGTCTGACAAACAGGTGATGCCGGCTTTTGTCAAGGGCGAACACGGACCGCACCGTCCCGACCTGCTACAAAAGGAGACGCGACCGCCCAAGCTATACACCGAAGCCACCCTCCTCAACGCGATGGAGACGGCGGGAAAGTTGGTGGATAATGAAGAACTCAAAGAGGCGATGAAAGCTAAGGGGATCGGCAGACCCTCAACGCGTGCCGCCATCATTGAGATCCTATTTAAGCGCAACTATATAGAGCGGAAAGGGAAATCTATCATCCCGACTCAAATAGGGATAGACTTGATCCACACCATACAAAACGAACAGATCAAGAGTGTGGAGATGACGGGCGAATGGGAGTACAAACTGCGCCTCATAGATCGGGGAGCCTACAGCCCGGCCCAATTCCTGCACGAGCTCAAGCTGATGGTCTCCCAATTGGTGCAGGAGGTCATCTGTATGCCGTGACGGGAGAGGGGGTCAGAAATGGGTGGTCGACCCTCCACCGCCGGACATGCCGCCCCCGAAGCCACCGCCAAAGCTACCGCTGCCACCACCAAAACCACCTCCGACAAACGGGCCGGCACCACCGCCATCGGAGATACGTATCTTCTCCTCCCGTTTATAATTACAATACTTACAGCTGTAGGTTTTGATGACACTGTTTCGGACTTGACTTTGCTCAACCATTCTGTAAGCCTTGGTACCGCATTTGGGGCAACGCTTGTACGAGGTCAGCGGATAGGATTTGGGGATCACCTGCCGATAATCGCATACTTGGCAATTCAACGCTATATACATCACCGATCGTAACTGTTGCTCCAACAGCTGCGGCGCCGCCAGGTAGATGCGGTTGTTCGGCTCTTGAAGTATGGAAACGGTACCTTTGGAGTGACAGACGGGACAATCCTTGAGCCGTCTACGGCTCTTCCCTTTGAGCCAATGGTAAAGGGGCAATAGGAACAACAGGGCGGGGAAAATCAGCGCCAGCCAGTACTGATGCCGCCACCTGCCGAGTAGGAAGCTGTACTGCTCTACCGGCGCCTTACGTTTTCGCCAGCCGCTCCACAGCCCGGAGGCAAACAATCCGCCCACAATCACAGCAAATACCAAGTAACCCGACACCATATTCTCCCAAGAAATCGGGAAGGTCACCTCTTCGTCGTAACGCACATTACCGTCGTTGCGAGCTTCGTACCCTTCGGCAAGGAGACGGTCGATCTCACCAAACGCACGTGCAAAGCCGTCGGCATCCTTACCGTCGGCTATCGCGGGTACCAAGATACGCTCCGTCAGTCGTTTGGTAGTGATATCCGGAAGCGCCCCCTCCAATCCGTAGCCGGTCTCGAAACGAATGATACGCTCTCCCCGCTTGCCATACTTATAGAGGATCAGCAAACCGTTATTGTCCGCTTGCTTACCGATACCCCACGCCTCGAAAAGCTCTACGGTAAAGGTTTCCGGGTCATTATTCTCGATACCCGGCAGCACCACCAGCACCACCTCGGCAGTGTGCCTCTCACGGATATCATACAGCAGTCGGTCGAGCGTCTCTCGCTCTTCCTCTGCAAAGTAACCCTCCGGGTCACTGACGAAGCGCCGATAGTCGGCCCTCTGTACATTGGGGACGTCTGCCACCCTATACTCCCGACCCTGCCCCGACAAGGCCGGCAGGAGTATAAGAAGTAGCCAAAGAAGCCGCCGTCTCATAGTCTTAGAACTCTACCACGGGAGCCACATCGGCACCGGCAATCGACTCGAAATAGGCCTGTGCATCAAAGCCCAACATATTGGCCAAGAGGTTGCGGGGGAATTTGCGAATGTAGGTATTGTAGTCCTTTGCGGTCTGATTAAAACGCTGACGCTCCGTGCTAATCCTATTTTCCGTTCCCTCCAACTGGGTCTGCAACATACGGAAGTTTTCGTTGGCTTTGAGGTCGGGATACTGTTCGGCAACCACCATCAAACGTCCCAACGCTTGCGAGAGGGTATTTTGGGTGGCCATATATTGTTGGAGCGCCTCTTCCGATAGATTTTCGGCATTGACCGTCATCTGAGTCGCCTTGGCACGCGCTTCGATCACCCCCTCCAAGGTTGATTGTTCGTGAGCGGCATAGCCCTTAACGGTATTGACTAAATTAGGGATCAGATCGGCACGTCTCTGATATTGGTTCTCCACTTGGCTCCAGGCGGTGCGTACCTCCTCCTGCATCTCCACCATACGGTTATTGGATTTGATGCTGTAACGTCCTCCCGCCAATAGCACTATTACAACCACTACAAGGGTGATGATAGTTCCTTTCTTCATATCTCGTCCTGCTATTATAATTAATCTTGTATTACGATCTCCTCTCTCTCTATCTTGCGATTACAGTAGTGGCACTTGAGCGTGCCGTTACTTTTGTCTATCACACGGTAGCGACGCTCCATCGGCTCGTTGTTGGTGATACATTTCGGATTGGTGCACTTGACCATACCGCGCACCTCATCGGGGAGCGTCACCTTGATTTTCTCCACCACTTTATAGTCTCTGATGACGCTGATGACCACTTCCGTAGAGACCAACGCCAACATATTGACCTCCTCGGGAGTGAAGTGTTTGTCCTCGACCTTGATGATCCCCTTGCGTCCCAACTTCTTGCTGAGATAATTCTGACCGATGGTAAAGGTGTAGTCAATATCAAACAGCCCGAGCAGCTGTACCACCTTTTGCAGCTCCTCCACCGGGATATGGTCTATCACCGAACCATTCTTTATCGCCTGTACCCGCAGCTCCCCTTTCTCAATATGTGCCATACGCTATTACTCCTTTACCTCGATACCGAGCGCCCTACATATCAACGCCTCTCTCACAAACATACCATTGACCGCCTGCCTGAAATAATAGGCATTGGGCGTACCGTCCACCTCCTGTGCAATCTCATTGACACGGGGGAGCGGGTGCAAGATCTTCATATTGGGTTTGGCATGGACCAAGATACTTTTGTCCAACACAAAGGTGTCCTTTACCGCCTTGTAGTCCTCCTCATCGAGGAAACGCTCCCTCTGCAACCGGGTCATATAGACAATATCGCTGTCGGCAATCACCTCCGAATTAAACTCATTGTGATAAGTGGCGGGGATACCGTGTTCGTGACAATACTCTACATACTCCCGAGGCAGTTCCAACTGAGTGGGGGCCACAAAATTAAATCGGGGGTTAAAGTGAGACATCCCCTCTATCAGAGAGTGTACCGTACGACCATACTTCAAGTCTCCCACCATCGTGATTTTCAGATCGCTCAGCGTACCCTGCGTCTTGCGGATAGAGTAGAGGTCGAGCATCGTCTGGGTGGGGTGCTGGTTGGCGCCGTCACCCGCATTGATGATAGGGATACTCGAAACTTCGCTGGCATAGAGCGCCGCACCCTCCAAGTTGTGACGCATCACTATCAAGTCGGCATACCCCGACACCATCTGTATGGTATCCCGGAGCGTTTCGCCTTTGACCGAACTACTGTTCTTGGCGTCGGAAAAACCGATGACCCTGCCGCGTAGCCTATTGACCGCCGTCTCAAAACTGAGACGAGTGCGGGTCGAAGGCTCAAAGAACAGCGTCGCCACCACCCGCCCTTCCAAGAGCCTCCGGTTAGGGTTTTTCTCAAAAAGCTCTGCCATATCGAGGATCTCTATGATCTCGTCGGCACTCAGCTGCTCTATACTGTAAAAGCTGCCTCTATTCATACCTCTATATCAATAGTATTGTGATTGTTATCTGTGCCAATACAACACGGGCAAACATCCCGAGCGGATAGACGGTGGCATACCCCACCGTGGTTGTATCTTCCTCTATTTGGTCATTGATGTAGTCCAACGCAATGGGGTTGGCCATCGAGCCGCACAGCAGACCGCAGATCGTCCCGTAACTGAGTTGCGAATACTTCATCGCAAGCACTCCAATGATCAGGGTGGGAATGACCGTGAGACCGAAGCCGACCGCCAACCAGAGCAAACCGGAACCATTGATCAACGTGGCGACAAAGTTGGCGCCCGAGGCGAGTCCCAAACAACCGAGATAGAGTGTAATGCCGAAGGTCCGCAACATCAGGTTGGCGCTTTGGGTAATGTAGGTGGTCATACGCAGACGCGGGCCATAGGCTCCCATCAAGATACCGACCACAATCGGACCGCCTGCCAAACCGAGCTTGATCGAAGTACTCAAACCCGGCATAGTGATCGGCAGTATACCCAAGAGCACACCCAAAGCCATACCTACAAATATACTGATCAGGTAGGGCGCGTCAATAGGTTTGAGTTGATTGCCAAGATCATCGGAGAGGCGATTGACGCCCTCTTGCGGACCTACCACTGTGATACGGTCGCCAATCTGCAAGTGTAACTTGGGCGTTGGCACCAAGTCGATCTCCGCTCTATTGACCCTCGTTACCGAGACGTGATACTCATTGCGGAGCTTGAGGCTGGCAAGTGTAGCGCCGTTATACTCCGGTTTGGTGATCAGCAACCGCCTCTGCACCAACCGAGAGCCGTCTATATCCCAATTAGAGTCATCATGTACCCGCTCCTTCTCAATCCCGAAGAGCGCCACCAACGACTCCTTTTGATCCTCATCACAGACGATGCTCAACATATCGTGCAGCTGCAACTTGGTGTCGCGTTTGGGCTGAAGCACCTCGCCGTCACGCATCAGTCGCGAGACCAAAAAATCGATATGGAAGATCCGCTGTATCTCCTCAAAGGTCTTCCCGATTAACCCCTTATTCTCCACCAAAAAGTCACCTACGTGATGGCGGTTGTCATTGAGATCCGGCTCCTTGGCACGGCTCTTCTTTGGGAAAAACACTTTGAGCAACTCCAATACAATGATCACACCCACCACACCGAGCGGATAGGTGATGGCGGTGGCCAATGCCATATCATTAAGTTCGTCCGCAAGACCGGGACTATTGGCGTGCAGTTGCTCCACCCCTTGTTGCGCCGCCGCCAAGGCAGGCGTATTGGTCACCGCACCGCTCAGCACTCCCATCAGATTGCTAATGTTATCCACTCCCGCAAACATCAATACAATGGCAAAGAGCAGCCCCAATAGGATCAATCCCATACTCCAGGCATTGAGTATCAGACCGGTCTTTCGCAGCGAAGCGACAAACGCGGGTCCCACCTGTATACCGAGGGCGTAGACAAAGATAACCAAGCCTGCATTTTGACAAAACTGCAACATCACGGGATCCACCTTGACCCCGAAGTGCGCCATAAAGATGCCGAAAAAGAAAACCCCCGCCCCTGCCAATGAGAACTTTCCGAGCTTAAGTTTGCCCAAGTAAAGCCCGATACCACAGGTGACAAAAATGATGATCAGCGTCTGAGACAACGACTGTTCCGTCCAAAACTCCCTAATTGCGTCAATCATATATCATAAAACCATCTTCCATTGCAAACATACTAAAAACATACTAAAATTGTAGGATAGCGCTGCCCCTTCCTCCGCCCCTACATATACGAAATACCCCTGCAAGCAACTGTCAAATGTTGATTGCAGAGGTATTCATTTCATAGCTCTATTAATAGCAGAGACCGCCTACCAAAAGGAAATACTCCGCCAATCCATTGCCCCTACTCCACACCATCGGTATCCCCAACAGCTCCTCGGCCGTCTTGCAGAGGTCAAAGCCAAAGTTTTCGAGCGAATTGCGGGTCAACTCCGAGTGGATACAAGGCTTCCCCTCCAACCGCGTGCATCTGCCCTCACCGCACAGTTGACAACTGCCGGGGAAAAAGGCACGACTACCGGGCCGCTCCGCCTCCAATCGCAGAAGCTCTGCATCCGTAGTACGCCGCGCCCACTTCATTATCTTGCCGTAGAGCAGACGTCGCTCCTCCGGGGTGTACTCCCGTGACGTCAATTCGGGCGCCAACATCACCTTGTAGCCGACAATATGGATCTCGTCGTACCGATCCAAAGCTGCACGGACATCAAAGTCAAAAGGCGGACAGACCCACTGCTGACCGTAATTATTGCACTGACGGCAACACGCTGCAAAGCGCTCTATATCCTGATATCGCTCACGGTAATCCGCGAGCGATATCGTAGTGGTGTGTGTGGAAAAGGTACCGTACTCCATTACTCTTTGAGGATCACATCGTGAGCCCCGCCCTCTACAATAGAGGTGGAGGATACCAAGGTGATTTTGCTGTTATTCTGCAGCTCCTTGATATTGGTGGTACCGCAACTGCACATCGTCGCCTTCATCTTGCCAAGCGTCAACATCAAGTTATCTTTCATCTTACCGGCATAGGGGACATAGCTGTCCACCCCCTCCTCAAACTTCATGCCTTCCGTCTCGCTGCCGCTGTCGTACCGTTGCCAGTTCTTGGCGCGGTTAGAGCCCTCGCCCCAATACTCCTTGACATAGTTATTATTGATCTTGAGCTTTTTAGTCGGACTCTCGTCAAAACGGGCGAAATAGCGACCCATCATCAAGAAGTCGGCACCCATTGCAATCGCCAATGTCATATGATAATCGTGCACGATACCGCCGTCCGAACAGATGGGGATATAAACACCGCTCTCCTCAAAATACCTGTCACGCGCCTCGGCAATATCCATCACGGCAGACGCCTGTCCGCGACCGATACCCTTTTGCTCACGTGTGATACAGATCGATCCGCCGCCGATACCCACCTTGATAAAGTCGGCGCCCGCCTCTACCAAATAAGCGAACCCCTCGGGATCCACCACGTTGCCGGCACCGATAGGCAGGTCGGGGTAGTTGGCCTTGACCCATTGCAAGGTCTGTTGCTGCCATACCGAGTAGCCGTCCGAGCTATCAATACAGACCACATCGACCCCCGCCTCCACCAACGCAGGCACACGCTCCATATAGTCGCGGGTATTGATACCGGCGCCCACCAATAGTTGTTTGGTCTCCTTGTCCGACAGTTCGTAAGGATTTTCGCGGTGACCGTCATAGTCCTTCCTAAACACGAAGAACTGTAGGTTTTGTTGCTCATCTATAATAGGGAGCGTACTCAGCTTATGATCCCAGATGATATCATTGGCTTCGGAGAGTGACATACCCAACTTACCCACCACCAATTTATCAAAAGGAGTCATAAACGACTCTATCTTGGCATCCAACGGAGTGGTACTCATACGATAGTCACGGCTGGTCACGATACCGAGGAGTTTACCGTTGGCGGTACCGTCGGCCGTGATAGCAATAGTGGAGTGCCCCGTCTTGCGAGTCACGGTCAGGACATCTTGCAACGTCTGAGTGGGAGTCAGGTTAGAGTCGCTGGTCACAAATCCGGCCTTAAACTTTTTGACCTTACGCACCATATCCGCTTGACTCTCGATGGACTGCGATCCGTAGATAAATGACAAACCTCCGTTGCGCGCCAACTCTATCGCCAAAGTATCATTAGATACCGACTGCATGATAGCGCTTACAAAGGGTATATTGAGACTGATTTTGGGAGTTTCACCCCTCTTGTACTTCACAAGGGGTGTCTGCAAGTCGATATTCTCGGGGGTACACTCAGCAGTTGTGAGACCGGGAATCAAGAGATACTCGCCAAAGGTGTGAGATATTTGATTTAATACTTTTGCCATGCTTTCTCCTATTTCATTAAAAGGTACAACTTGCACGCAAAGTTACAACTTTTTCGCCAAATCTCCGTAGAGAAAACCGCCTTAACCGAAATAAACAACACCAGGCGGATAAAACAAACACCCACAAAGAGCATAGGCAGGAAAACCCTATAATCCCCCTCCGAATTCGCCCCGACGTATCGCCCACCCGAATCGGAAGAAATGTCGGACGAGCCCAGGATCGAGGGGACAATACGTCGGGTCACGGGCGTTTCACCTATATAGATACGTAACCCCGTGTATTGCACCCACATAGGGGAACGACGGACGACCCCGTAGGGGTCGCATCTCAGTAGCCCGCGATATTCGACCTTTAGGTCGCACCATATATATAAGGTGCAATGGGTGGTGCGACCTAAAGGTCGGAAGGGGAGGGGATGACCTGCTTTCCCGAGGTCAGAAGGGTCTATCGGCTGGCGCCGACAGACCCTTCTGACACACGGGCTATTTAGATTCGACCCCTACGGGGTCGCCGTTGTTTCTCCATTAACACCATATATACGTATGTTCCGATGATGGGGGTCGCTGTCGTTTCTACCTATCGTGCCATATAAATAGGTGATCCGTGGGGTATGCGTGTTTCATTTACCATATTTGCGTAAAACAAATAGGGATGGCGACGGCTACACACCATATATATACGTGACCGACGTTATCATATCCCAAATGAATGTGACGTCGGACGACCCCGTAGGGGTCGCATCTCAGTAGCCCGGAGGTCAATGGCGAGCGTTGGCGTCAGCCAACGTGAGGCGTTGACCCCGGGAAACGACCCCACCCCAGCCCTCCGACCTTTAGGCCGCACCACCTATCGTGCCATATATATGTGTGATTTGAGGGGGGATCGGTGGAGTA
>JAUNLZ010000042.1 GCA_030532005.1 Porphyromonas sp. | reverse complement strand
TCAGAAGGGTCTATCGGCTGGTGCCGACAGACCCTTCTGACACACGGGCTATTTAAATTCGACCCCTACGGGGTCGCCGACGTTTCCCCCATCTATGCCATATAAATACGTGATCCGATGGGGGTCGGCGATGTTTCCTCGACATATAAACGCGGGACGTGACGTAATCGCACCCCACATCGGGGGAACGATTAATGACGCCACGTAATCGCACCCCGAATAGGGAACCGCGGACGACCCCGGAGGGGTCGCATTTAATTAGCCCGCGGTCAATGGCGAACGTTGGCACCAGCCAACGTGAGGCGTTGACCCCGGGACACCGTTCCCCCCACCCCACCGACCTTTAGGTCGCACCAAATATATTGGGGGCGATAGGTGGTGCGACGCATTCGTATCCCGGATCCGGGAACCTATCGGTGGGGTGTTAAAATTGTTTAGGGGGCAGGCTTTTTTACATAATGTCTCTTTGGAAGGGTGTTCGCCCTCCTCTTATGGCGTGCCCCCGCCATCTTCGGTCAAACTGTTGAATCTCAATAATTAACCGATATAAGGGGTGCATTAAAGAAATATCTTAGATTGTACCGGTTCTAAAGATATATTATAGCGTTGCCACTGTTAATTTATTTATACAATGATATTAGGGAATATTTCAATTCGGTTAAGTTCGCGTTATCTTCTCTTTTCGCCCCAACTTCCGTTTGTGAACCAAAACAGGCGAAGAACCGTTTATTTGTCGTACTTCTGACCTATTTACATACCGTTCGAATGACAATGATGTGTCATTATATATTCTGATAATGTGACTTTTAACGTTTAATCTGTTGTTAGTTTTGAAAATATAGCTTATCTTTGCCGCGTAAAACAAAGATGATGTATAAATAATATGTCAGTACAAAGGCGATTAGCAATGCTTTGGTATCATTGATACAGAACGTCCATAGGACAAAAGGGCGGTTAGGGAACGAAAGGTCAAAAGCGAAAGGGGCTTGTCAAATAGGCGGATGGATTGAGAGCCGCCGTTCCGACAACCGGTAAGTAGATTCGTTTGACCCGTGAGGTAAAAAGTAGTGGTGTTTAGGATATAAGTAGCAGATATCCCGTCAAGATTCGGAGGCCGGTCCTCCCGAGTCACCGATTGTTGCGGTCGGAATTTTAGGCGGAAGGGCGAAATAGCGGAGTGTGATTGGGTCGTTACGATCGGTCGCTCCACCCGCTTGTGAGACGCCTGCAAAATGCCTACAAAAACAGACGAGATGTCAGGAAATCTAATCAATAAATGGATTGATATGAAAAATAGATCTTTGCTTGTATGGTTGTGCCTCTTGGGGCTGATCGCCGTGAGCCACAGGGCCGATGCCCAAAAGGTGGCGGTCAAGACCAACTTCGCACACTGGGCGCTCCTCGGTTCGCCCAATGCGGGAGTAGAGTACGCAGTGAGTCCCAAGATGACGATCAACCTTGAGGGCGGACTCAATATGTGGAAGTACAAAGCCCCCTTGGAGATCCGCCACATAGTGGTGCAGCCGGAGCTTCGCTACTGGTTTTGCGAGTCGTTTAACGGCGCTTACATCGGTCTCCACGCCCACGGCGGCAAATACAATGTGGGCGGGATCACACTCCCTGTCGGCCGACTCAAGTCGCTCCGGGATCAGCGGTACGAAGGGAAGTTTTACGGCGCCGGTATCGATGCCGGTTACCAGTGGGTCCTCTCCCCCGCCGTCAACTTAGAACTCAATCTCGGCGGCGGCTGGGCCCGAACCGACTACCGACAGTTCAACTGCGCCACCTGCGGTCTGCAGACCGGCCAAGGCACCTACGACTACTTCGGGCTGACCAAAGCGGGACTCACACTACTGATATTTCTCAAATAATCCCTCTGATCTATGAATAAGTTGACCATCTCCATACTCGCCGCGGCAGCGCTGTTGATCGCCGCTCCCGTGACCCTCACGGCACAGAGCCGGTTGGGAGCGATCGGCGTAGACACCGACTTTTCCCTACAAAACAATCGCCTCTCCGTGGCCATAGATGTGGCGCTGCAGGATGCGGAGATCGCTTCGCAAGCCACCTATATATATACCCCCGTGATCGTGAGCAACCAAACGCCCGAGAGCGACCGTGTAGAGCTGCCTCCATTTATGGTGGTGGGCAAGAGACGCGCTATGGTGCTCGAGCGCCGGCGCCGCTACGGCAACCGCCCCCGCCATACCGAGTCGGAGCCGGCCTACACCCTTGTGCGGGTCAATGGCACACCCCAAAAGATCGCCTATGTGACCGAGACCGCCTACCTCCCTTGGATGAGCGACGCCCGCTTGGAGCTGAGAGAGTCGGTGAGGGGGTGCGCGTCGTGTGACCGAGGCGTGGCCGCGGCGGTCTATGCCGATCGTATCGTGACCCCGCCCTACCGCCCTTCCTATACCGTCACTATGCTCCAACCGGAGGTGGAGCGGATCAAGCGCCGTTCGGACAGCTTTACCGCCACCATCGCCTATCCGGTCAATGTGGCCGAACTGCGTAGGGAGTATCAAAACAACAGCGCCGTGATCGGCGAAATAGACCAAAAGGTGGGCGCCATCACCGCCAACCCCGACCTCACGGTGACCGAGGTGACCATAGCGGGCTACGCATCGCCCGAAGCGTCGGCCGCCTACAATAAATCGCTCTCCGAGCGTCGCGCCCAAGCCCTCGCCGACTATATGGGGGCCAAGTTGGGCATCTCCCGCGCCGCCATACGCGTCACCGCGTCGGGCGAAGACTGGGCCGAGGCGCGCCGTCTGATAGAGGCGTCTGACCTCCCCCGCCGGGCCGAAGTGCTGGCGATCATAGACCGAGAGACCGACCCCGACGCCCGGGACGGAGAGATCCGCGCCCTTGACGGCGGCGCCACCTATGCCCGACTCCTCACGGAGATCTGGCCCGCGATACGCCGCACCGTATACACCGTCGCCTACACGGTCAGGGGATTTGATGTGGAGGAGGCCAAAAGGCTGCTCGCCACCAACCCCAAACTCCTCTCGCTCCACGAGATCTACTTGGTGGCCGGCACCTATGAGGCGGATAGCAAGGAGTATCTGCAGGTCTTTGATATCGCGTCGCGGTTATTCCCCAACGACCCTATCGCCCTGATGAACGCCTCCGCCTCCGACCTCAAAGAGGGAGCATACGCCGAAGCGCTCCGCCGTTTGGAGCCGCTCAAGGAGGACCCCCGCGCCTGGAACAACCTCGGTATCGCCTACGCCCGATTGGGACGCTACGACGAAGCGAAGCGCTATTTCCAAAAGGCGATCGCCGACGGCAGCGATGCCGCCCGACACAACCTCGCCGAGGTGGAGCGGGCCGCCGAGACCGCCGACACGGCCTTATGACCCTGAGTAATAATTAGTAAGTAATCATATATTAATGTTTTTAATCAACAAATGGTAATCATGAAAAAAGTTACAACATTAGCTGCCGCGGCTATCGCCGCCATGACCTTCGCGTCTTGCAGCAACAACAACAACGACGCCCAACCGACACCGGACGCAGCCGGTACTTACGCAAGCATCACTTTTGAGGAGGCGGGACTTCGCGCCTACCCCGCTGATGTGCAGACAGATGCTAAAGGTCTCGATGTAGAGTCAAACGTAAAATCAGCAAGCTTCTTTACCTCTCAGCCTCACACCCAAGTTACCGCTATGACGGAGGTGAACGGTTTTACACCCGAAAACGGAAAGGAAAAGCAATTTAAGAGCGCTCCCTTTAAGTACACCGGAGCTACAGGTCAACTTCTTGAGACCGGATTAGTGGTAAACTACAACGGACTGAATGTTAACGACTTCAAGGCAGACAAGACATTGGACATCGAAAAGCTCGGAGAGCTTGCAAAATCCGAGAGCTTTGTGATGAGCTCCAAGACCACAGGCAATAGCAAAACTATTACAGCCGGTGTCAAAAATGACGAGGATGAAATCAAAAATAACGGCAACCTCTTTGACTATACCGTAGAGCGTGTGGTCTCCAAGGTGCAAGTGAGCGGTAAGCCTACAGTTGAAGTAACGGATAATGGTGTGGCTATCGAGGGTGTCGCTTTCGAGAACTTCCGCTACGCCGTAGCCGGTGGTGCCACCAAGGTTTACCTCTTTGGTGACAAGGCGGGCAGTCGCGCCTTGGGCACTGACGGTACCTACGGTGCGTTTGAGTCTGCCGTACACGTCAATACCAATTCTGTATTTAAAAATAATACGTACACCTCACTTCGTGAAGGTCTCCAGAAGGTGAGTGACCTCTCTTTGGCTACGCTTTACGATGACAGCAGCGATGCCATTAAATTCGCAAAATACAACTCGCTTCCTCTCGTTGCTGATGGTTCTTACAACTCAGCATCCAATGCAAACGGTATCTTCTTCCTTGAGAATAGTGTCGCAGCTCCCGGCGACTATGCCGACATCACCTATGTAAAGATTTACGGTACCCTTAAGCCTACAAGTAATCTCTACAAGCTCAATACAAACGGTGACGGTGTAGAAGACACTACTGATATTCCTACTAATGACTTTACACAGGATCTTAAAGTATCTAAGGTATGGGCTAAAAACAATGGTTTCCTCGAAGATAACGGTACTATTAAGACTGACAAGCAAGGCATCCTTAACACTATTGCCGATGATACCGAAAACTTCATGCTTACCGTAACCGTCAAAGCAGGTTCGATCTTCTACAACCAGAGCCTCCACAAGTTCTACACCAGCCCGCTTGCCGCACGTGTAGACTGGAAGGAATTAGGTTATGAGGGTAACCCTGTAACCACCCTATTCTTGGCCGGTAAGATGAACTGGAAGACTCCCGCCAACTTCCAAGAAGTAGGTACCACAAAGCACTACGACACCCGTCGTAACAACATCTACTCACTCCAGGTGGGCAAAATCCTTGCACTTGGTGACAGCTACGACTCTATCGACCCTACGGATCCAAACAACCCAAAACCAAATCCTGAGGACAACCCTGACGAGGGCGAGCACAATGACGGAAACCCATTGGAGAATACTTACATCCAAGTTAAGGCTACCATCCTTCAGTGGAACTTGGTACACCGTCCAGTTGACTTGGGCAATTAATCCCGGTTACTCGGTCTCCGCAGGAGACACTAAATCAACCGGCCTATGAGGCCGACAGGGCAGGGAGGTTTGACCGCCTCTCTGTCCACAATAAAAAGATAACCAATATTCATCTCGATAGAATATGTATCCAAGTAATAGGTATACCACCGGTATCAAAGCGATATTTAATCGCACCCTCCCGATCTGGCTGAGCGCCGTATTGGCGGTAGGGCTACTGAGCGGTTGTCACCGGAGCGTCTATGACGATCTCACCGAGTGTCCGCAGGGGATCAACTTTGCCTTTGATATCCTCCACCCCGACGGGGTAGAGTACAGTGAGGCGGTCAAGTCTATCCGACTGTTTGTTTTTGATGCCCAAGGCCGATTGATCACCGAGGTGAGCGACCCTGCGGTCGAGGCTTTTGTACCCGATTACCGTATGCAGAGCGACCTCTACCGACCCGGGGAAACCCTCACCTTTGTCGCTTGGGCGGGCGCCGATCTCGCTTCGTATGACTTTGAGGGCTTTACCGTAGGTACCTCTATCCGTGAGATGACTCTCTCCCTCGCCAAGCAGGCGGGGCAGATCAAAGCAGAGGCGGCACCACTCTTTGTGAGTCACCATCGAGTGACCCTCACCCAGGCGGAGCGTATAGGCACTTACTACGATCCTGTACAGATCGACTTGGTGCAGCTGACCAATCACATCGACCTCATCGTAGAGGGGTTTGCGGAGGGTGTGCAACCCGCTATTCGTTTCCGGGCTCAAAACAGTCGTTACGGTGCGGACGGGGCCTTGCTTCCCGACACCCCTTTCGAGTACATCCATAGCTTCGTGGAGACCGCCGAGGGCAAACGCGGCGGAGCCATCCACGCCGTCTTTGATATCCTCAAGCTCGATCCCGAGTTAGATTACCCCATCGAGATTTATGATGAGGTGACGGGAGATACGCTCTACTCTTTCGACCTCCTCAAGGATTACATCCTCTACAATGGCCCTTTTGCACAAGGTGATAGAGGATATACCCTCGAGCGCAACCATAAGTTTGACATCCTCATCCGCCTGCAGAAGGGGGCGGACGATCTGTCGGGAGATACCTACGTGGCCGTTATGGCGCGTATCCTCGGCTGGAATATTGTCTTCCGCCATACATCTCTCGGCTAAGCAACTATCTCTCAACACCACTATGATGAGTACTTATCATACGATCCTACGCGGCTTGTCGGGACTCTTTGTTGCGACACTGCTCACCGCCTGTCAAGGGACGGTCGGGGAGCCGTCCGACACGGAGGCGGAGATGTCACATACCGCCACCCGATTTGCCGTCCGGATGGAGACCCAAGCGCTCCGAGCCGGTGTGACACAGGGCGACAACGACGGCACCAAGGGCGAGCAGCAGGTCAATCAGATGACGGTATTGCTCTCCAACCAAGGGGCTCACTTTTTCGGTTCGGGAGAATTGGAGCGGGAAGCACAGACCGTCTCCTCACCCATCTTTAAAGTGCCCACCAACCGTGCGGGCAGCGTGCGGGTGGCGCTTATCCTCAACGGCTCCGACATCCCCTTGGTGATGCCCGGCTATACCGGCAGTGAGACGGTGGCGCTCACCGATTTTGACAAGTTAGTAGACGCTACGGACGGGGTGGGACGGTACAAAAACTTCTTGATGACCACTACAGCTGCACAGGCCGACAATAACATCACCATCCAACCCGGCATCAGCAAAGAGGAGGTCAGAGACAAAAGCGCCAACGTCTTCGGCCCGCTCAACGTAGAGCGGCTCCTCTCCAAGGCGGTGGTGTACCGTGCGGCAAGCCCATCACTCAGCGGCGCCGTCAGCGCATCTCGCGGTACGTTGGATGTGAATGGGCTCACCTACGCCCTTGCCGGCTCGGCCAAGGAGGCTTATATCTTCAGAGACTACGCCGGGGCCTCCAACAAGATGGATTCCGTCACTGCTGAGTACGACGGCAAGACGGTGGTGGATACTTTGTGTGTGCCGGCAGAGTGGAAGGGCAGCGAGCCTCACCCCTTCCTCCAACGTGTGTCGGACTACCTGCCGACCGACGGCACCAATGCGGCCAAAAACTTTGCCGCCAAGCCGGTGATTGTCCCTACGGAGACCGCTACGCCGCTACCGATCTACTTCCTTGAGAATAGCACCAACCAAACGGTGACAGGCAGAGGGCAGTTGGAGTACAACCGCATCACCTACGCCAAGGTCTACGGCGCTTTCAAACCCAAACAAGGCCTCCATTATGATATAGAGCAAGGTCGTATTTGGAGGAATGTCGAGGCTGACGAGTTCAACAAAGAGAGAAAATATAGTTTCGATTTGGTGACCACGATGATTTGGCCCGAATTAAGTTTCGACTTAGAAAGAGATCAACAGTTCTTCAAACAGTTGCAGGCAAAGTATGGCGGCGAAGAAGTTCCTGAAGATCCAAGTGACATATGGATCGAGTGGAACCGCCCACCGCAGACATATATGAGGCTCTTTGTCAAAGATCCTCCCGGGACCTTCTATTACGGTCGGAAAACGAATAAGATATACTATGATCTTCTTACCGCCATAAAGGATGAGAACTTTTATGAGGTGGATCGCTATGTCGGCGGCAAGATGGTGTGGCTATTCCCCGTCAACGCCCGGCGGGAGGGTACCGGTCCCGATTCTTATGTCAAGAATGCCGATACCCGCCGCAACAACATCTATGATATCGAGGTCAAAGGTATCTCGGGATTGGGACACCCCTTTGACCCCATGGATCCGTCCGACCCCAACATACCCGAGCCGGAAAACCCCTTCGCCCCACCCGCCGACGACCACATGCCGGTCGATCCTTTGGTGAAAACCATAGACATACGCGCTCGAGTGATGAAGTGGAACTATATCTTCCGCTCCTATGACCTTAAAGAACCGACAGAGACGATTACACCACAGCCATGATACACCCTACCTCAGATATAGGCCTTATAGGCAGGCTCCGTAGTGGAGTACTGTTATTGGCCGCACTCCTCCCCCTCCTTTCCGCTTGTCACAGGAGCATCATCCCGAGCGAAGAGGAGCAGGCCGAGCAGTGTCGCCGCACGGTGCGTGTCGTCACCCGGATTGCCGACTACGGTATCCGCTCCGCCGCGCGTACCCGAGTCACTGATACCACCCCCCAAGGGAGCGGCGCTTTCAAGCCGCAGGACAAGGAGGGCATCGCTGCCGAGCGGACACTCTTTGACCTCTTCCTCTTAGTGGTAGACCCCAATAACCGGAGTAAAACTGTCTACGTAGGTTATTACTACAAGGTAGACGGCTATCTTAGCGACACAACTAAAGTTTTTATCCACAATCATGTTAGTGACGGTAAGTTTTCCAACTCACAGATACCGGCAAAGCCTTTTAAACTGACAGGAGACGGTATGGCGGAGATGGAACTCGACCTCCTGCCGGGTACTTACGACTTTATCGTGTTGGCCAATAGCAAGACTGTACGAGACAAAGTGGCAGACGACAGCCCCCTCACATACGGGGATCTTAATACGTTGAGCAGTGACGGTACAGTCTTTAAGGCTCGCCCCAGTTTGAATCAGGACGAGCTCTCTTTTGCTAAGAACTTCCCCATCGTCGGAAGGGCTACCATCCATGTTCCCAGCACCGCCGTCACCAATACCCTCTCGCCCGAGATCCCTTTGGAGCGTATCTATGCACGTCTCGACGCACAGCTGATCACAGGATACAAGGATGCCAATGGGATCGACCAATACTTTACCTTTGATGAGGCAGACAATACCCTCTTTTACAGCCCTGCCGACTATGCGATTACCGGTGCGGAGTTGGTGCTGCCTACGGGTGGAGAGGACAATAAGGTCTACAGCATGCACCTGCTCCCGGCTATAGATGAGTACACCGCTATCAATGGCCTGCCCCGTCACAAAGGCTTCGAGATCAATAGCCCCGTTAGAGACGTTACCAAGAATATCGGCGATCTCAGTGACCCTTCACAGTTTTGGAGGGGGAGCCAATGGTTCAATTCCAAGTCCAATCCGGGAGAGGTCTACACCTTGGGACTCTTTGCCAAAGACGCCGCCGACCCCTACAAGTCGGGACGCGGCCTGATCGTCGTCGACCCCGACAATACCCCCGTCGGCTCAACGACCGTAGACAAAGCGCCCGCCCCCGCCTACCTCTACCTGCCGTCGATATACCTCGGCAAGCAGGCAGATGCCGCGGCGTCACCCGAAAAGTCGGTCCGCCTCCAACTCACCTTTGAGAAGCGGATAGGCGATAATATCGGTCGTAAGTCGGTCTACCGGATACCGCTCGTCAACGGTGCCTCCGCCCATAACGACTACTACTCCGTGCGACGTAATACCATCTACCACCTTGCCCTCTCCTTCTACGGGAATAAGATCTACGCATCGGAGATCGGGTACATCGTGGATACCTGGGAGGATCAGGAGGTGGACATACCGTGGTGAGCGACCCCGGCCCCCTCGGCCGCCCGGACAGCTCCCTACACAATATGATATAAAGAACGTATACAGATAGATAATGCTCTATGAGACTGTTTAGTACAAAGCACATAAGCGCGACCATAGCCCTATTGATGATGTTGGGTACATCCGCTTGTCGCGATACCATGTTTGATCGGACACCCCCTATGCCCGAACTCCCCGACGATGAGGAGATCATCGTCGATGATTTTGAGGGCGGAGTAGAGGTCACCATCCCCTTTGCCGCACACACGCTGACCACCCCCGCCACCCGTGCCGCAGGGACTGCACTCACCGTGGATCAGGAGAGTGAGCTGCAGCTCACACGTACAATGGTTATGGTCTTTGATAAAAATGGAGGGTGGCTGTACCAAGCGCCCCTCACCAAGATCACCCGAGACCCTAACAAAAAGCAAGAGGGTACCCTTACGGTACTCTTAAAGCCGGGAGTCGAGCAAAATATAGTCGTTTACTCCAATGTCGATGAGGGCTATGTAAAGGGTACGTGGGTTGTGGGTGAAACTAAAAGAAGTACCCTAATGAATTATATCAGATTCACACACTCCCCAAGCAATCCCGTAGACTTTGCTACCGACGGTATCCCCATGTGGGGCGAGCTCAAGAACGTCTCGATCCCCGCCGAGGGCGTACCCACCATCTCTAAGCTCCACCTCCTCCGCTCTGTGGCGCGTATCGATGTGGGACTCGGTATGACGGCCAAGGGAACCGCCGGCACCGATGCCGACTTCGATGAGGAAGCTACTACCGGCTTTGAGTCGGATATTGTAGATGCCGGTACATTGGCCAAGACCACCATGGTCTGGAGCCTCCAAGAGGTCAAGGTTTATAACGCCCAATCACAAAATATCTTAGTGGCGCCTAAGGAAGGTCATTACACCACCTCTACAGACGGCAAGCACAAGGCGACAAAGGTCTCTCTCATGGATCCTACTCTCGAGGTGACCACACCGCCATTTACCTACACCGCTGAGGATAACCTCCTCAAGCGCGTCATCTATGTCGGAGAGACCGACAACCCCAACCCCACAGCGACACAAAACGGCGAGGAGACCACACCTGAGACACCCGCAATGGACTACCTCAAGCGTCCCTACCTTATCGTCAAGCTCGGCTATAAGCCAAAAGGTTCGCCCGACGGCACACAGGAGCAATACACCTACTTCCGCATCGACTTCCTCAAGAGAGACGGTACCGAGGCGACCGCCAAGTACACCTACCTGCCGTTGCTCCGCAACTACCGCTACAAAGTAGATATCCGGAACATCGGCGGACTTGGGTTTGACAACGAAGAGGACGCCAAGCAAGGCCCCGCCGCCAACATCATGTACAACGTCCTCGTCTGGAACGAATCCGAAATGTCCGACGTCGTCTACGACGGCCAGTATATGCTCGGGGTCAAGCAAGACAACTTTACGTTCTACCGTGATGGAGGACGCATCACTACCAAGATGCGCACTTCTTGGCCTAAAGGTTTTACTATAGAGAACCTTCCTACTTGGATTACCACCTGCACAATAGAGCCGTCGGATCCCGGTAAGACCGGCAGCACAGACGAAAAGACAGTCACCTTTACCGTAGATGAGGAGGCTCTTATTGATCGTACCTACCCCGAAAAAAAAGAAGATGCACAGAATGCAGAAAAGGCTGCTTACGTAGAGGCCGGTCGTATGAAGTGGTTCCTAAGTTTTGAACAGTTCAGCGAGTACAAGTTGGAAATTGATCTCTTCCTCGACGCAGATTGCACCAAACCAGTTCAATTTCTCGAAATCAATCAGTATGGAGAGGCGTATGACCACACTAACCCCGACAAAAGCATCCTTGACAATTCCTATAATCGGTTAAGTGCTGAGGATGCCGGTGCTTATTACTATGTATATGCCAGAGGAACTCCCCATACACTGATCCCCGAATGGTCTTCTAATTTTGATAACCCTTTTAAGATCACCTATATAGAGCAGCTCTCTACCGGTGTTCGTAAATACAAAGTCACAGCTCCTGATATCACCGAAGATGGAGTCAGTTTTGATAGGTTCTCAGCCTCTTGGCAGGTATCTATTACCGATCCAAAGAATGGCAATAAAGCATCCGCTCAGTTGGGTCTGATACAACAGGAGTGCAATGCAGTACCCTACTTCGAAGAAGAATTGCAAAATATCATCTACGATGATGAGGACGCCAGTCTCTACATCATGGATGGTACAGAGCAGCATTTCTATGTAAAGGCCAATACACCGTACAACATCAGATTAGTCAGCGCTATTTCCGACAATGGAGTAGGAAACGTAGTAGAGAACAGTGGATTTACTCATGATACGGAGAGAAATTACACTCTTTCCGGCAAACCTGTCCCCTTTACTCCTGTTAATGACCTCGTGGATCCTAAACTGTTTAATGGGTGGGCGGTTTTCGAGATTTCATCCCCGCATAATTACTTCTCCACTCGGCAGTTTAAGGTACATATTGTTTCTGGTATTAAGCAACCTGAAGCCAACACCTATATGATCAAGAAGGGTGTCAACCTTGGTATACTTATCCCCGTGTCACGGGTCAATACTGCATACGATTACCATTATCAATTACTTATGCAAGATGCAACATCATATCCGTACGGAGGTAAATATGGTCTGCCTTTACATTATCAAAACTTCTTGCTAAATAAATTGGACGAGGATGACGATTGGTTCTTGGATATCGTCTGGACGGATATGAATAATCCGGATGAGACGGACTTTGTTAAACGTTCAGGTCTTAAGTACCTCAGGAAGGTCGGCAGTGGCTCTACCGGTTATATCTATGTACTGCCCGGGGACAAGGCGGGTAATGTATTGGTAGAACTACGCTCCGGCAAGAAACACCGTAATCCCACCCTCTGGAGTTGGCACATCTGGATATTAGATGCATATCCCACCACCATTGCTGTGGAAAAATACAAATCTAACGCTGGTGATCAAGAGCGTATGGACTTGATGAGCCATATCATAGGTGCCTTTAAGCCTGTAACAAGTAATTACGATGCGAACGCTTGGGAGGAGTTTGGCTTTTTATACCAGTGGGGACGAAAGGATCCATTTCCGGCATACAAGGTTTATGAGAATAAAGACTTTTTCAACCGTAACGGAATAAGATATGATTTCCTTTCTAATACACTCGGTTCACGCCGTAATGACGGTGAAGAAAATGCCTTAGATGCTCTTGGCGTTACTTTTTCTATGAAAGAGTCTATAGAGAATCCCGGTCGTATTGTTGCACACCAAACTTTTTGGAATTCAGAACTATTCCCTATAAGCAGTGTTAACTACTTCAAACATAAGTATCTTTTCCTCTTTCCGTGGTCTTCACCGATGCCTCAAGAACCCAACGAGGAATATATGCAAGAAGGTGATAAAACGGTCTTTGATCCCTCTCCTTACGGTTTTAGGATCATGAATTATAAACAGGGTGTAAATTTGAGGTACCAATATTATCATAATTTATCAACACCCGCACCTGGGTCTGTGTATGACGGATATTATGCAGACGTTAACAACGTTAACGGATTTTCACTGTTTGCAGTCAATCAAGCACGTACAGAACACCATGCCGGAATGTACCTTCTAAATTCATTAAACAACAAATCAGGTTGGGCTGTCGGCTCTAACAGTAATAATTTATATAGACGTGCTATGGGTTTCACAGTCCGTCCCGTGCTGTATAGCAAAGAGTCTCCCAATAAGGAGGATTATAAGAAATATCTTCCAATGAAGTAATCGGAAATATATACGGCGTAAATGATCGAAACATCGCCGACCCCACTCCAAATCACACATATATATGGCATAGATGGGGGAAACGTCGGCGACCCCGTAGGGGTCGAATTTAAATAGCCCGTGCGTCAGAAGGGTCTGTCGGCGCCAGCCGATAGACCCTTCTGACCTCGGGAACCCGGCCCCCCGCGATATCCGACCTTTAGGTCGCACCAACCATCGCACCCCAATATATATGGTGCGACCTAAAGGTCGGGGGAAATAATAAAACGCATTTTCCCGAGGTCATCAATACCACCCGGCTGACGCC
>JAUNLZ010000041.1 GCA_030532005.1 Porphyromonas sp. | reverse complement strand
AATTTTGCTATGCAAAGAGGCATTTTGCCGTACACACTTTTTGGGATACTACCGAAGGGTCTGTCGGCGCCAGCCGATAGACCCTTCTGACCTCGGGAAAACCCGATACCCCATCCCCTCCGACCTTTAGGTCGCACCCCCCATCACACACAATATAATATGGTGTGTGATGGGGGGGGTGGGGCATAAAAATTCAGCACGCCCATAGCATCACAGCTACGAGCGTGCCTGTTATTCCTAGAAAAAACTAATGGAATTGCCTAAACCTTGAATTACCACAAGAGTTTAGATCGTTGAAAGCTCATCAAATCTTAATTAAACTTGTAACCTGTCCAAATCAACTTAGAGGTATCGGCACCGGTAAGGTCATCCGTGATGGTGACGTTGGCTTCGCCCTTAAGTTCCTCACCTGAGATCTCAGTGGTCAGTTTTGAGGTATAAGAGATAGCACTCTCCTTCACTCCGTTGCCCTTTTTGTCAGTCATATCAATAATGGTTCTGAGTTGCCCTTGACCCTTGAGCAAAGCGTTGGTGATGGTCGCCTTAGCACCGCGACGGATCTTAAACGCCTCATTCATAAAGTGTCCTTTGTCAGTCGAAGGCTCCATCAACAGTTCGATAGTGATGCCGTCAATCTTAAAGTCTGACTGTGGCTTACCGTTGGGGGCCTTGCCGTCGTGGTTACCGTCCGCCTCTACACCGCGAGGGTCATCTTCGTCAGTGACAAAGTCCTTGCTCCATACACCGTAAGCATTGGTAAGCGTACCGCTGTACCCTTCGGTAAAGTCAAACATATCGTCCTCGGAGTCCACGGCCAGTAGGTTGGTCACATCTACCGTACCGCCGAAAAACTCGATAGCGTCATCGGCACCGTTAACGATATAGATATTCTCTATCTTGGTGCCGCTACCCACACCGTGGAGGGTGAGACCGTTGTGCTCTACGTCGGCACTATTTCTGGCACCGGTACCGTCAAGCGTCAAATAGGTGATGACACCGGAGTTGTCAGCAGGATCATCACCGCCGTATACCTTTTCGGGATCGATCTCCACTTTGTTGGTGCCACCGTTGGTGATAGGCGCATAACCGCAAAGGATCAAACCGCCCCAGTAGCCGGATCCTACATTCTCTTTATCAGGAATCATACGTACAGGCTTATCTTCAGTACCGTTGACGAAGATCTTACCGCCTTGCTCAACAATAATGTAGCTGTAAAATCCTTCCTTGGCCTTGATGGTGGTACCGGCAGGGATGATCAGCGAACCGCCTTTCTTGATTTCGAGAGGTGCAGAGAGGGTATAGGTCTTGGATTCCAAAAAGGTCTCCTCGGTGATCTCGCCTTTAAGGTCAGAGCTTGGATAGATATTTTCGTCGCTGTCACTGTCGTCGTCGCTGTCGCCATCGAAGAAGTTGGTCCAAGCAAATGTAGCGGTATCCGCACCCTTGAGTCCTTCTTCCACATTTACATTGGCTTCGCCTTTGAGTGCATCACCCGAGATAGCTGTCGATAAACGAGTGCTATAAGAGATGGTGGAGGCTGCATTGCCGGCACCCTTCTTATCCTCCATATTGACGATATTTTTGAGCTGACCTTTGCCCTTAACCAGAGCGTTGGTGATGGTAGCGGTAGCGCCGCGACGGATCTTAAACGCATCGTGCATATAGTGACCGTCTGCAGTAGATGGTTGCGTCCTGAGGTCAATGGTTATACCATCGATATTAAAATTGGATTGAGGGGTACCCTCGGGGGCCTTGCCGTCGTGGTTACCGTCCGCCTCTACACCGCGAGGGTCACCCTCGTCGGTAACAAAGTCGTCGGTCCAGACACCGTAAGCATTTTTGAGGGTACCGGAGTAACCTTCGGTAAAGTCAAACATATCGTCCTCAGAGTCCACGGCAAGGAGGTTGGTCACATTTACCGTACCGCCGAAAAACTCGACAGCGTCGTCGGCACCGTTAATGATATAGATGTTCTCAATCTTGGTGCCGTTACCCACACCATTCAGAGTGAGACCGTTGTGCTCTACGTCGGCACTGTTTCTGGCACCGGTACCATCGAGCGTCAAGTAGGTGATGACACCGGAGTTGTCGGCAGGATCATCACCGCCGTATACCTTTTCCGGATCGATCTCCACTTTGTTGGTACCGCCGTTGGTGATGGGCGCATAACCGCAAAGGATCAAACCGCCCCAGTAGCCGGATCCTGCATTCTCATTGTCAGGAATCATACGGACAGGCTGCTCTGCCGTACCGTTGACGAAGATCTTACCGCCTTGCTCAACAATAATATAGCTGTTAAATCCTTCCGTTGCCTTGATGGTGGTACCGGCAGGGATGGTCAGCGAACCGCCCTTTTTGATTTCGAGCACACCGGAAAGGGTATAGGTCTTCGCTTCCAAAACAGTCTCATCTACAATTGCCCCCTTAAGTTCAGGCGTTGTAGGAACCTCTTCTTCGGCGTTGTTGTCGAAGAAGTTGGTCCAATCAAATGTAGCGACATCCGCGCCCTTGAGATTGTCCTCCACCTTCACGTTGGCTTCACCTTTCAGAGCATCACCCGTAATCGCTGTCGACAACCGAGAGGTATAAGAGATAGCGGACGCTGCATTACCGACACCCTTCTTATCGTCCATATTGACGATGTTTTTGAGCTGACCTTTGCCCTTGATCAGAGCGTTGGTGATGGTAGCGGTAGCGCCGCGACGGATCTTAAACGCATCGTGCATATAGTGACCGTCTGCAGTAGATGGTTGCGTCCTGAGGTCAATGGTTATACCATCGATATTAAAATTGGATTGAGGGGTACCCTCGGGGGCCTTGCCGTCGTGGTTACCGTCCGCCTCTACACCGCGAGGGTCACCCTCGTCGGTAACAAAGTCGTCGGTCCAGACACCGTAAGCATTTTTGAGGGTACCGGAGTAACCTTCGGTAAAGTCAAACATATCGTCCTCGGAGTCAACGGCCAGTAGGTTGGTCACATTGACCGTACCGCCGAAAAACTCGATAGCGTCGTCGGCGCCGTTAACGATGTAGATATTCTCAATCTTGGTACCTCTACCCACACCGTTTAGGGTGAGACCGTTGTGCTCTACATCGGCATTATTTCTCGCACCGGTACCGTCGAGGGTCAAGTAGGTGATCACACCCGAGTTATCGTCAGGATTGTCACCGCCGTATACCTTGCCCGGATCGATCTCCACCTTATTGGTGCCGCCGTTGGTGATAGGCGCATAACCACAAAGGATCAAACCGCCCCAGTAGCCCGAGCCTGCATTCTCTTTGTCGGGAATCATCTTTACAGGCGCTTGTGCTGTACCGTTGATAAAGATCTTACCGCCTTGCTCAACGATGATATAGTTGCTAAACCCTTGTTTTGCTTTGATGATCGTACCTGCAGGGATGGTGAGCGAACCGCCCTTCTTGATTTCGAGCGCTCCGGAGAGGGTATAAGTGGTGGCCTCCAATTTGACCGCCCCTTCGATAGCGCCCTTGAGGTCTGTACCTTCATAGGTGTCACCACCGTTGTCGGGCGTCGGTTGTTCTTTGTCGTCCTCACAAGATACAATGGCAACTGCCATAAGCATCGTAGCAAGTACCATGGATATGGTCTTGAAAATCTTCATGTCTTTAAGTGTTTGAATTATTATTTAAACAAATGTTTCTCATCCGTGATTAGAAGTCCCAAGAGGCTCCTATACTAAAGCTGATGCCCTTACGATATTCGCTCACCACTACCGATTGGCCGGCTTCGGCATTATTGGGCAGTATTGTGCGACGGAAAGGGGAGTCAATCAAGTTATTGGCTTTAAACTTTATCGACAGGTGATTATTGAGTTTGGCGGAGGTGACCAAGTTGAGCGAGGTACGGCCCTCCTCCATAAGGTCGTTTTGGTTACCGCTCTTGGTGATACCACGCGATCCGTAGGTATGGATGCGGTCGCTGAAGTAGCTCAGCACCAGGGCTGCGGTATAGGTACGGAATCCCTTGATATAGGTATAGGTGAGGTCGGAATTGAGCAACCACGGTGAGGAACCCTCAAGCATGGTATTGCGTGCATTGTCGGGATCTTGACCAAGGTTCATCCTTGACCAGATATAAGAACCGCTGATACCGAGGTCGAGTTTGTGACGCTTGGCGGAAAGCAGCGTGGTCTTATCCAACAGTTTTTTACGCAACTCTATCTCCACACCGGCAATATTGACCTCGTCAGACGGGTTGGTATACTCCTGCGCGCCCGAACTGATATTATTGTCGATACGCGCCATAGGGTTCTTTACATTCTTGTAAAAGGCGGTGGCGGATACCAGCTCGGTAGGAGAGATGTAGTAGTCCCATTTGAGGTCTACGTTCCAAAGGTCGGAAGGCTTGATGTTGGGGTTACCAAAGCTGACGTAGCCGATATTGATGTACTGGTATGGGGAGATCTCCTTGACCTGTGGCAGGGTGTAAGTCTTTGACACACTCAGACGGAGTGCGTTTTTATCATTGATATCGTACTTGAGGTTGAGGGCGGGGAGGATGTAGTTCTTCTTGATTTCAGAGTAGTTACGCTCCGTCTCGTTCTGTCCCTGGTGCACGTTAAAGTCTACAAAGTCGGCGCGAAGGCTGGCTTGCAGGCTCAACTTCTCCATAATCGGCAGGGCCACCTCCATGTAAGCGCTGTGGATGTTTTTCTTAGAGTAGTACCAGTCCAATGGTCCTCTCACCAATACGAAGCCGTCTCTTCGGCCCTCCACCCTCATATTTTCGGTGTTGTAGTAGAGTTCGTCCCAATTCATTTTGTCAAACTCCGACTCCATGATAGGTTTAGCGCCGTTGACCGAGGTGTGGTTGTACTCCCGGGCGTTAAAGTCGTGATCGACATAGCGACCGATGTAACCGACTCTCAGGAAGGAGTTCTCCGCAAAGTTCCAATCAAGAGAGAACTTGGCATTAAGATCATCTTCCGTCAGCTTGGAGAAAAACCTGTCATTACGGTCACTGCCCATAGGGAGCCAAGCGATGTCGTCACCCACCTTCTCGCCATAGAGATAATTGATACGGCGGTCCGGCTCTTTGGCACGCATCATATTATATGAGATACCGGCATTGAGTTGAAATTGATCATTGAGTTTCCAATCGGTATCCAATTGATTGACGAGCAATAGGTTGTTATTGGCTTGTTGGCGATACATCTTGACCAGACCTTCGTCTATCTGATTTTTCTCCGAGTCGATACCGGAGAGCAGCGCTACATACTGTTCGTTGGAGTGGATGGCCAAAACATTGTACTGGATGATGTACTTGCTGTTGGCGTCAAAGGTGATGTTGCCGAGCCCCATCTGGCGGGTAGAGACAACAGAGTTGGGACCGGTCAGATCTTGACCGAAGTTGCCGATAGGATTGAGCGCACGGCTCAGTCTCTCAGTGTGAGAGTAGCCCACCCCGTGGTTGGCAACGAAGAACATAGACAAGTTCCTATTCCCGTCAAATAAGAACTGCTTACCGGCCGAGACATTGATACTGTGATCGATAGGCGTCTTGACGGTAGAGTATTGCAACTTATTGGGGAATGGATACTCCGTACCGGGAGCGGGCAATGAGGTGCTCGAGAAACTGCCCTCCAACGGTTCGGCGGTATTGGAGATACCGAAATAGCCGGTACCGTCTTGTTTGTAAAACGTATTGCCCAATACAGAGGTGTTGGCACCGCCCGAAAAGCCGATTTCCAAGGCGCTCTTGCCGTAAAGTTCTTTCGAGGTGATGTCTATCAAAGCACCTCCGACGTCACCTCCCTGGCTGGCGCTAAAGGACTTTTGTACCGAGATGTTTTGTATCATATCGGTGTCAAACATATCGAGGGCGATATTTTTGTACTCCGGGTCATCTGACGGGATGGGGAAGCCATTGAGGTAGGTGGCATTGTACCTATCGCCCAAACCGCGGACAAATACGTTTTTGACCCCCTCTTGTTTGCTCACGCCCGAGATCTGGGCTACCGCCGCTTCGGCATTACTGATACCTTTGCGGGAGAGCTCCATAGCACCCATCGCCTTAACAGCCATGAGCGCCTGTTTTTGCTCAAGGAGCAGGAGGTTTTCCGATTCGCGATTGGCTTTCGCCGTCACCACAAACTCCTGCAACTCCTCTGCACTGGCGTCGAGCGCCACCTCAATAGTGGTGATCTCGTTGGGCTTGATGACCAACTCCTCCACCTTAAGGGTATTGTAAGAAATGTAACTGATGATGAGTGTCACCTCACCTGCATTGACACCCTCAATTTGGAAGTTACCGTCGATGTCGGTAACACCGCCCTTGCTCTGACCCTCCACTCTCACGGTAGCGCCGATCAGAGGCTCCTTGTTGCTCTTGTCGATAACGGTACCTTTGATGGCGCCGGCCTTGTCCTTATCGTCCTCGGTCCGGTAAAAATTGATGTTGGCGGCTGCGGCCCATCCGCAGGTAGCCAGAAGCAAAATAGCGGCTAAAATGGTTTTGATGTAGTAATGGCGTGGCATATTAAGAAATGCGTCTCCTTGATAATTAGTTTTTAATCCTAGGATGAATAAAATCCTTTTTCTATCTCATCTTTTCCAACGCAAAGGTGATACTTCGGTATTACATAAGTGTTAACTTGGATAGAAGTTTCGGTAACACCCCCGTTCGCACCACGTATATTGGGGTGCGATGGGTGGGCGATGGATGGACGACCCCGCAGGGGTCGCATCTAATTAGCCGGGAGGTCAATGGCGAACGTTGGCGGCAGCCAACGTGAGGCGTTGACACCGGAATGAGACGTTTTTTAATTCCAACGACCTTTAGGTCGCACCATATATAGAGGTGAGATGGGTGGTGCGACCTAAAGGTCGGATTGCGTAACGGATACCCGGTTCCCGAGGTCATCAATGCCGACCGGCTAACGCCGATCGGCATTGATGACACACGGGCTAAATAAATTCGGCCCCTACGGGGTCGCCGATGTTGCGACCATTCACACCATATATACGTGATCCGTGGGCGGGGTCGCCCGATATATTTATAAGAAGATAATTTTTTGACCGCGGATCGATCAGCGTGGGGAGAGCTCATGCTCCGTCGGCGCGACGGCGGCTTGTTGAGCAACGGAAGGTTGGGCCGGGTCAGAGGTGCCACGGACGGGAGTCTTGCGGAAGATATCCAAGAAACTGACGGGACGCGCTTCGGGGAACCACACAAAATCGGGATAGTAGAGCTGCGTCTCATCTATCAAGATAACGGGGGTAACGGTGCCTACGGTGCGTCCGTTGAGCAATACCTTGTAGAGTTCTTGCTCCTTAAACTGCATTAAGATTTCGCTACTCTGAGCCTTGATGTGTTCGGTCGCGATGCTATCAATATTGGTGTTGTAGTAAATCACTTCGGCATTGCCCTTGGTCCATACCGAGTCCATCTGACTCTCCGTAAAGTAGGCCAATACCTCTCGCCCCCTCATCTGATTGTAGTGATCCATATCATCCACTTGATTGGAGAGGTAGGCATTTTCTCGTATGTGAGCGTAATCCATCGCCCCATCTCTGAGGTAGAGCGAGATGCTGTCTCCGGTCACTTGCGAGGCGCCGCTCCAAACAAAAGGGGTGCCATAGCTATTCATCACCGAGTCGGCGCTGTTGTAGATGATGGAGTCGGCCACGGCCTGTACGTCGGCACGATAGATGCGGGCATTGCCCAAGCCTTTGAATAGGTTGGTCACGGAATCGACCTTGATCAACTCCATCAGAAGGGCGTGCATATAGAGGGTATCCTCACCCGAAAACTCCATCAGGTAGGCGCTGTCTCGGGCCATTCCGTAGCCGATGTCTTCGTGATAGACGGCAAAGTTGCCGGCAAGCGCCACCTGCTCTGCCGTGTCTTTCATATTGATATGTCCGTACATTTCTACACGCTGAGCCGTACGATCGTAAAATATCGAATCGCCGGTCATCCTGCGGTTGCCGGACTCCATCACCGGGCGGTTCATCAAGTATGCCAAGTCATTGGCGGTATCATACGTACCCCGAGATGTATAGATCACCCCGCTATCTCCCACTATGCGAGAGGGGCTGACGATGTCCGCCAGCTTGCTCTCCGTATCGTAATTGAGTCGGTCGGTGTAAAGGGTAAAGTTGGGATTTTCCAAAACCACCTCATTAGTAAAGACCGCTTTGGAGGTCTTGGTGTCGTACTCCCCGTATATGGAGCTGAGGACATTGAGGGTATCGGTGATAGAGCCGGAATCAAAGTAGTATCCCAAACCATTGACACGGTTGTAGTCCAGACTATCGGTATAGAGGGTATTGTCTCTATGCTGCATCACCACATAATCACGCAGGCGGGCCAGCAGTGTCATCCCGTCGTAGTCGATGTATTCGCACGTGATGGTGATGGAGTCACCTTGGACAATCTTGACCGAGCCATAACCCTCAAAACGGTTTTGCACTTGATAGAGCTTGGCGGAGTCGCAATACATGGTGGCATCATTGTGTCGCAATACCACCCGCCCCACCAATATCTGCGCAAAAGAGTCGATGGCTTGGTCATACCTCCAGACATTTACGTTCTCTATAAAGATACGTTCCTTATCACCGTTGCTCTTGGGGGGTAAAGTATCAGCCATCGCAGGACGGGTGTAGGACACCGATCCTCGACGGCTGTGATTATTGGCTTGGGCTATGATCAGAGAGAGCAGCAGTAAGACTACTCCTCCAACCACCCTGGGTACTGGAACTCGCATTGGCGATATTCAGGACTGATTCTTACGTACGTCTTTTTCTGCTTTTCGCTGATCCACTCGTGCAGCGTTTGATCTTGCTTGCGTTGCAGCACTATCTCTTTGATCACCTGGTAATCGTCAACCACATTGGCACGGTGTCCCGCCACCCGCTTTTTGAGCTTCACGATTGCCACCACGGTGTTGTTGTTTTTATCCAACATACTAAAGGGATTGGACACCTGTCCCTCTTCCAACCCCGCCACCTGAGCCGAGACCTCTTGGGGCAGGTCTTCCATCGCAAAACGAGAGGTGCCGAAGTACCGGCTTTGGCGGTTGTTATTGACCATCTGACCATTGCCGAGACGGGTATCCTCGTCAAACGAGTAGTAGCGCGCCGCTATATCAAAAGAGAGGCTGTCGCTCCGTATCAAATGAGCGATAGAGTCTACCCGCTCAGTGGTTGCTTTGAGTTCGTCCGAGTCTATTTGCGGACGCAACAAGATGTGACGGACATTGACTTGATCGTCACGTTTCTCAATCAGTTGCATAATGTGGTAGCCCTTGGCCGATTTGACGATCCGAGAGACCTTGTTTGTATCTCTCAGTCCGAAAGCGACATTGGCAAACTCAGGCTCCAACTCAGCACGGCTCACGAAGCCCATTTCGCCACCCCTGAGGGCGGTGTTGCTATCCTCGGAGTAGATGCGGGCGATGGTCTCAAAAGTCCGCTCCCCCGACTCTATCTGCCGGGTGTACTCAATGAGTTGTTGCTTGACCCTATCCACCTCACCCATAGGCACTTTGGGATCTTGGGTCAAGATCTGCACCTCCACCGTCAGAGGCATAAAGGGGAGACTGTCTCTATTGACCGTATCGTAAAATCGATTGACCTCCGAAGGGGTCACCTCTATGTCGCCGATCAGTTTTTGCTGCATCTGCATCACCACATACTCTTCCGACACCACCTTACGGCGCTCCGCGCGGATCTGAGCAAAGTTGCGGCCGAAGTACTCCTCTACCTTTTCCCTGCTGCCCACCTCGTTGGTCACCGCCTCCATCCATTGGTTCACGGCCTGAGCCACCATCTGTTCGTTGGCGTAGACACTATCGATCTCGGCTTGGTTGAGAAAGAGCTTTTGTATCGCCATCTGTTCGGGAATGATACAGCGGGCATTGCCCTCCATCCGCTGCCCCAAAGACTCATAGTAGAGTCGCTGACGCTCAATATCTGACAGCAATATGGTCTCGTCTCCGACCACCCAAGCCACCTCATCAATCACATTGGCGCGGCTTTGAGCCCGAGACTCTATACCCGAGGCACCCCACAGGAGCGCCAATACCACCGATAGTATCGTTATCCTTTTGCTCATAACGCTTCTCTTCGCTTATATCTCCTCTACTACTTATTCTTCTGCTTTGCCCAGGTGTCTTTCAGACCCACTGTCCGGTTAAATACCAACTTATCATCGGTACTATCTTTATCGACCGCGTAGTAGCCGTTGCGGACGAATTGGTAGTGGTGTCCCTTTTCGGCCCCTTTGAGCCACTCCTCGGCGTATGCCGTCGGTATCACCTGCTCACTGTCAGGATTGAGCAGCTCCGCCAAGTCATCGGCATTGGCGGCGGCGGGATCCTCCACCTTAAACAGGCGATCGTACAACCTCAGCTCTACCGGCAACGCATGCTCGGCGCTCACCCAGTGGATGGTCCCTTTGATCTTGCGATTGGCATTGGCCATGCCCGATTTGCTCTCGGGGTCATAGGTGGCGTAGACCTCTACCACATTGCCGTCGTCATCCTTTTTGCAACCGGTACATAGGACGATGTAGGCGCCGCGAAGGCGGACCTCCTGACCGGGGGTGAGACGGAAATATTTCTTGGGAGCATCCTCCATAAAGTCCGAACGCTCTATCCACAATTCGCGAGTAAAGGTGATGTCGTGGTACTCCTTTTGCTCCGCCTCCGGATTATTGACCACCGACAGTTGTTCCGATTGCCCCTCGGGATAATTGGTGATGACCAACTTGACGGGATCGGTCACCACTGCGGCTCTGTCCGCCACCTTGTTGAGGTCCTCACGCACGGCGCTTTCCAACATCGCCATATCTATGGTGCCGTCGTACTTGGTGTAGCCAATCATATCCACAAAGTTGCGGATACTTCTCGGTGTATAACCTCTACGACGCAATCCGACCAAAGTAGGCATCCGAGGGTCGTCCCATCCGTGTACCAATCCTCTATTGACCAACTCCATCAGCTTCCGCTTGCTCATCATGGTATAGGTGAGGTTGAGGCGGTTAAATTCGTATTGGTGCGGGCGGTAGTCGTCCGTTTTGAGCAATTCGACCAAATAATCATAGAGCGGACGGTGCACCACAAACTCGAGCGTACAGATCGAGTGGGTCACCCCCTCAAAATAGTCGCTCTGCCCGTGGGCAAAATCGTACATCGGATAGACACTCCACTCCCTGCCGGTACGGTGGTGTGGGTGGTGGATGATACGGTAGATGATTGGATCACGGAAGTGCATATTGGAGTGACCCATATCTATTTTGGCCCTCAATACCATCTTGCCCTCGGCGATCTCACCGTTACGCATCTGTGCAAAGAGCTCCAAACTCTCCTCTACCGGACGATCGCGATAAGGGCTGTGGACACCCGGTTGTGTCGGTGTACCCTTTTGTGCGGCGATCTGCTCGGAAGTCTGCTCGTCTACATAAGCGTGTCCCTCCTTGATCAAGCGTACCGCAAAGTCATATAACTGTTGGAAGTAGTCCGAAGCGTAGTAGATATTACCCCACTCAAAGCCCAACCATTTGATATCCTCCTTGATCGCCTCGATATACTCCACCTCTTCTTTAACCGGATTGGTGTCATCAAAGCGGAGATTGCAGACCCCGTTGTACTTCTCGGCAATTCCGAAGTCTATGCAAACCGCCTTGGCGTGTCCGATGTGCAGATAACCGTTGGGCTCCGGCGGAAAACGGGTTTGCACACGGCCGTCATTCAAACCGTTGCGGAGGTCTTCCTCTACAATCTGCTCAATAAAATTGAGGGACTTCTCCGGCTTATTGCTCTCGGCAGCTTTCATTTCCTTCTCCATAAATCTATCTTTTATACCTATAACTTACTAATAAAGACGAAGTTTTTAAGCACCTCGTCATCCGAAGACTCAATCTCCTTACCTTTGCCCTCCCACCATATATTGCCGTCGTTGACGAATAGGACATGGTCACCGATATTGGCAACCGAGTTCATATCGTGTGTATTGACTATCGTAGTCATCTCGCTCTCTACCGTTATCTCTTTGAGGAGTATGTCGATCATCTTGGAGGTCTCGGGATCCAATCCGCTCGTAGGCTCGTCACAAAAGAGATACCGGGGTCTGAGAGCTATGGCGCGCGCAATAGCCACACGCTTTTTCATACCGCCGCTGATCTCCGCGGGGTACTTGTATCGCGCATCGTACAATTGTACTTTCTGCAGACACTCCTTGGCCCTCGCTCTCCGATTGACCCCCTTCTCTTTCGAAAACATATCGAGCGGATACATCACGTTTTCGAAGACATTCATACTGTCAAAAAGGGCGGAGTTTTGGAAGAGCATCCCCACCTCCTGTCGCAGACGGCGTACCTCCGGTACCGTCATATCGCCCAAGTCACGCCCGTCATACAGTATCGCTCCCGAGGTCGGTGGCATCAGTCCCACAACACACTTGAGCAGTACGGTCTTGCCCACGCCCGATTTGCCGATGATCAACGAACACTCACCCGGATTAAAGGTGGCGTCTATGCCTTTGAGCACCGACTTATCTCCAAAACTTTTGTACAGCTCCTTAACCTCAATCATACCTTCCCTCCGATCCTACACCAACATGATTTGCGTCAATACCAAGTCCACTATCAAGATAGCGACATTGCTCATCACAACGGCCCGCGTACTTGCACGTCCCACCTCCAAGGCGCCGCCCTTGACAAAGTAGCCGAAGTACGAAGCGATAGAGGCGATAAAAAAGACGTACACCACGCTTTTCACTATAGAGTAGAAGACATTGTAAGGCTCGAAAAAGAGTTGCAACCCCTCCTCAAAAGCACTTATGGTCACACTCGGCGAAAAGAGAGACGCTACATAACCGCCGCCGATACCGACAAACATACTGATGATGACCAATACCGGCACAAACAGCATCAAACCGATGATCTTGGGCAAGATGACATAATTGGGGACATTGACCCCCATGATATCCATAGCGTCCAACTGCTCGGTGATACGCATCGTACCGATCTGACTGGCTATGCTGCTGCCGCACTTGCCCGCTAAGATCATACACATGATGGTGCTCGAAAACTCCAATATCACGATCTCCCGAGCCGAATATCCAATGGTAAACTTGGGGATCAACGGGTGACTCATATTGATACCCAACTGCATCGTCAGTACGGTACCCATAAAGAAGGAGACCAACATCACGATCCATATAGAGCCGACACCCTGTACATAGATTTCGCGAATCAACTCGCGCATAAACATACGGTGCTTCTGAGGACGCTTAAAAACCTCCCCAAGCAACTCAACATACTCGCCTATACTATATAATGTTGCCACAATGTCGCCTTAGTGTCACCTTAGTGTCGTCTCAGTGTTGCCCCCGTGTTACTGCAACGGCTGTCAATCAATTATTAATACTCACAAAGATACAAATTTAGGGGTAAACCACAAGCCGACCGAGACACCGGCAATAGGCCGAGTGAGGTCGCCGATGTTTATCAAAACAAAGGGAAGTATGTATTGAGTGTGATGGGTGGTGCGACCTAAAGGTCGGATATCGTTTGATGACATCTGTTCCCGAGGTCAGCAGGGTCTATCGGCTGACGCCGACAGACCCTGCTGACACACGGGCTAATTAAATTCGACCCCTACGGGGTCGCCGATGTTGCGACCATTCACACCTATACATATGGGTAATTCGAGGTGGGGGTCGTCCGTCGTTTCCCCCAATATATATATATGTGTGATTTAAGGTGGGGTCGCCGTTGTTTCCCCCGACACCTATATATATGTGTGATTCGTGGTGGGGGGGG
>JAUNLZ010000067.1 GCA_030532005.1 Porphyromonas sp. | reverse complement strand
TAAGTATATATCGTGTATAATCCACGCATTTACAATGGGTGATCATCTGCTGCCCTCCCTGATACGTCTGCCTGCGGTATCCCACACAGACAGCCGTCCTATAGCTTTTAGGTATGCCCTCCTTTCCGTCATCCTTTTGACGAAGTCGGCACTTACTCCAATACACAAAGCTACTTATAAAAACTTATACTCCGAAGTGCCTTTAAGGCCCGGTTTGCCAAAATAAGACACCAAATTGCCTTTGACAATGATGAGTCGGCCTCTGTTTTCAGGATGAGAGGACAAATTCAATTCATCTCTTATGGCTCCTTTAGGTAACTCAACCGGTAACATTTTGGAGGCATCTACTTCCTCCATAGATTCCGCCAACATCATGTTAGTGGTTGAGGATTCAATTAACTTGGCGCCATTGCCGACCGCCCCTCTGATATAGGCTTTTACATAAACGCCGGTCTCACCTTGGTTGGCAATTGCTTGAGCCACGGTATATGGCCTTTCCAGAGTGCCGTCTCCCTCCTCTACGACAGGTGTTTCGGGGTCACTGTTATTACCTGCATCTTGCTTTACGGTAAATGCAATGGGGTTGATGCCCTCCGCCTCCAATTGGATGGTTGCTTCTCGTGCCTCTTTGGTGCTATTCTCAGCGACAGTGACAGTCAAGGTCCTATCCTCCGCCGCTCTCAGTGTAGCCCCGGTGATAGTGATCCAATCGATTTCCGTAGGGATTGTGGCAAATAGTTCGTTGCCCGCCTCGATACCCGAAACGGTAAGTGAATAGGTGGCGGCGGTGTTGGCGGCGGTCAATACTCCGTCCGTATACTGACTTCCCGTGATGGTTGCTTCGGTAGCACCGGCCTCGGGAGTTCCCTCTATGTCACCGGTATCCCCCTCGGTATCTCCGTCGATAGTACCGTTTCCCTGGTCTACAGAGGCTTCGCCGTTGCCCAATTTGATGGTGTAGAGGTAGTACTTTCCGGCTTCTACATTCTTATCGCTTGTCAGCGTCGCCTTGTAGACTTTACCGTCTTGTATCACTTGAACCACCATATTCTTGATCGCTTCACCCGGCATCAGGTAGGTGTAATACTCCTCACCTTGCTTGTTGAGGTCGAGCGCAGCAGTCTCAGCACCTACGGTCATATTGCCCGAGCTTACCTCCAAGACAGCTTGAGATTTGACAGCCGATAGACTGATTTTACTTACAATCCCTGCCGGATTGAGGGCATTGGCGGCATCTACTTTGATGCGGAGCTTACCCAATTTGTGACCGAAGTTGAGGTTGAGTTTAGGGTTGCCGTGAGTGACACTGCTGGTGGCGTAGAGCAGTGGTTGGCTGTTATTCTTGGTTAGGTCAAAAGTCAATTGATTGTTAGCTGCGGCATCGTATGGGAAGTAAGCGATAACGTTGTGCGTTGCGTTCCCCATAGCCACTTTAATGGGTGTTTCGGTGTTAAAAGCGGTGCTTTGCCCTGCCGTTGTTGCCGTGTACAGTACGTTAGTGGCATTTAACGTAGCGGCATATACGCCAATTTGCTCGTTGCCGTCCCAGTGATTAGAGTTGTCGGTTTGAGTAGTGACACGCGTTTGGTCAATAGAGGAGGTGAGTGCAAGGGTTGCCTCGCCGCCGTTAAGATCTTCAATTTTCTCGCTGTTGCAAGAAACCAAACCTATTGTCCCTAATATCAGTGATATTAGTACCGCGGGTAAGAGTTGATTCATTCTTTTCATACGCTCTTAATATAATGCTGTTATAAAAAGCAAAATTGCTGTAGCAAATGTACGTAAT
>JAUNLZ010000040.1 GCA_030532005.1 Porphyromonas sp. | reverse complement strand
CGACTCGCCGCGGTTAATATGCGGTCTCGTCTCTGTCTAGTCGGCCGACTAACCGTGGCGAGTCGGCCGTCTAACTTCGGCTAAGTTCGGGTCTCCCCTACGCCCCTATAAACCAGAGGGTTAGGGAGAGGGTCATCTCACCACCCTCGAAATGCCTCAAATGTATAAAAAATGCACGGTAGAGGTATTAAAGATCCACGCTTTTTCATCATTCGACGCTCCCATCCACACCAAAAAGGAGTGACCCGTTTATTTGAGGAATGGATAGGTGTAGTCTACCGGTGGATTAAAGGTCTCTTTGATGCAGCGTGCACTGGTCCAACGGATGAGGTTGAGGGCACCGCCCGCCTTGTCGTTTGTACCGCTTGCACGACTGCCACCGAATGGTTGTTGTCCGACAACGGCACCGGTTGGTTTGTCATTGATGTAGAAATTACCGGCAGCAAACCTCAATTTGTCCAGAGCGGTTTGGATGGCGTAACGATCTTCTGCAAAGATAGATCCTGTAAGTCCGTATGGCGATGTCTCGTCACAGAGGGCAAGTATCTCTTCGTACTGATGATCATCGTACACAAACAGGGTGAGTACCGGACCGAATATCTCCTCTTGCATGGTTTTGAATTTTGGATCGGTAGTGAGTATCACGGTTGGTTGTACAAAGTAACCTTCGCTCTTATCGCATCCGCCACCGATGATCACCTCCGCGTCTGACGATGCGTTGGCGTAGTCGATATAGGATTTGATGTTATCAAATGAGGTTTCGTCGATTACAGCGTTCATAAAGTTTGAGAAGTCGGTGACATCTCCCATCTTTATTGTCGCTATCATCGCTTCGAGTCGCTCTCTCAACTCACCCCACATACTTTTGGGGATGTAGCCTCTTGATGCAGCCGAACACTTCTGCCCTTGGTACTCAAAGGCACCGCGTACCAATGCGACCGCCACCTGGTCTACGTCTGCGCTCGGGTGTGCGAAAACAAAGTTTTTGCCTCCCGTTTCGCCCACAATCTTAGGGATACTCTTGTAGCCGGAGATGTTGTCGCCGATCTGTTTCCATAGCGTATTGAAGGTGGCCGAACTTCCGGTAAAGTGAAATCCTGCCAAGTTGTGATCCGGAATCAACGCTTTGCCAATCACACTGCCTTTGCCGGGGATAAAGTTGACCACGCCGTCAGGTAAGCCGGCTTCTTTCATCACCTTTAACAGTAGGTAGTTAGAGAAAATGGCTGTGGTCGATGGCTTCCACACGGAGACGTTGCCCATGATGGCGGGTGCCATAGTGAGGTTAAGGGCGATGCTGGTAAAGTTGAAAGGGGTGAGGGCAAATACAAATCCCTCTAATGGACGGTACTCCACTCGATTGAGGAGGGTGTGGTCACTCAAAGGCTGATCCGAATAGATGCGTGCGGCGTAGTAAGCCGAAAAACGCAAGAAGTCAATCAGTTCGCAAGGAGCATCGATCTCTGCCTGCATCGGGTTTTTGCTTTGCCCCAACATGACGGCGGCGGCCAATTCGTAGCGGTACTTGGTACTAAAAAGCTCGGCCGCTTTGAGCATTATCGATGCCCGCTCCAACCAAGGCAGACGGCTCCACTCGCGGTGTGCTTTCATTGCGGCATCAATCGCCATCTTGACCTCCTTCTCGCCTGCCTTGTGATAGGTGGCGAGTACGTGACGGTGGTTGTGAGGCATCACAACCTTACCGGTATCTCCGGTGCGAATTTCCTTGCCCCCGATAACGAGAGGCACCTCAATCTCCGTTGACATCGCCTTATTGAGGGCATCGGTCAGCAAGTCTCGCTCTTTACTACCGGGAGCGTAGAGATTACCCGGTTCGTTATTGGGTCGTTCGAAGTGATATAATATATTGTCCATAATTGTTGATTTAATTGATTATTCAAAAATAAACGAAAGCTCCTCTTCCGCCGCTTTTTCATCATAAGGCAGGAATATCTCGGCAATCATACAGCGTGCCGATCCTCCGCCATTGGTCTCGATGGTGTGTAGATCCGGTGCCAAGATTTTGTTTTTCTCACTGAGCGTCTCGATCTGCTCTTGGGTCAGACTGTCGTATGCCGCTTTGCTCATCACCAATAAAGGTTTACCCGAATTGCTGTGGAGCGCCAACATATTGCCGGCAAAGTGTTTGACCTGCTCTTGAGTAATCGGCACGATCTCACGACCGGCACTGCGGAAACAGGCTCTCAACGCTTTGCGATCCGATTCGTTGGGGATACTGTCCATGCAGATGATCACCTGCTTGGGCGCCACACACATCATCACATTGGTGTGGTAGATGGGTCGCCCTTCGTCGTCAACCGAATCAAAGAGGATGTACTCATAATCCAATTCGTTGCAAAACTCCGCCAGTATCTCTTCGTCCGTCCTTGGACTGCGGCAGGCAAAGAGTACCCGATTGACTCTATCCAAAATCATACTGCCGGTACCCTCGAGCGCTTTTTTGCTACTCTCCCATTTGGTGAGGTCAATGGTTTTGGTCACTCCCGGCATCAGGGAGAGCATATTGACTGCCGAGTGCTTGCGCTCCAACTGCCTATTTTCGGCGTACATGGGATAAAAGACCAATTCGCCCGTGCAGTGTGTGCTAAACCAATTGTTGGGAAAGATGGAATCGGGAGTGGCAGGCTCGGGAGTGTCTTGGATTACCAAGACCTCCACGCCGTTACTTCTCAGTAGTCTGACGTAGTCGTCAAACTCTTGCAACGCCTTGCGGGCCACCTCATCCTCTTCGCCTGTAGAGCGGGTTTGGAAGTGGTTATTGAGTGCCGTTTCTTCGTTGTAACTGAAACGGGCAGGCCGTACCATCAGTACGGTATCTGTCGTCTGCAGGCGTACCATACTCATTCCAAAGCGGATAAAGACTTCTTGATTATCTCTATGGCTTCCCTCAACTCCTCCTCGGTGATACAGAGTGGAGGAGCAAATCGGATGATGTGTTGATGCGTCGGTTTGGCTATCAGGCCGTTTTCCGCCATTTTGAGACAGACGTCCCAAGCCTCTTTGCCATTGTGTGGCTTGATGACTACGGCGTTAAGCAAGCCTTTGCCCCTCACAAGTTCGATAAAAGGACTGTCGCATTTCCTCATCTCCTCTCTGAAGATCTTACCTAATTCCTCGGCACGCTCGGTCATCTTTTCCTCCTTGACTACCGTCAATGCCGCTACCGCCACTTTGGCGGCCAATGGAAATCCTCCATAGGTACTGCCGTGCTCACCCGGCCGTATGGTCATCATGATTTCGTCATCCGCAAGTACAACCGATACGGGCAGTACACCGCCGCTGATGGCTTTACCCAAAAGGACGATGTCAGGACGTATGTTTTCGTGATCACAGGCCAACATCTTGCCGGTACGTGCGATACCTGTCTGTATTTCGTCCGCTATAAAGAGTACGTTGTGTTTCTTGCAGAGATCGTAGCAAGATTTGAGGTAGCCGTCGTCGGGTACATAGACACCCGCCTCACCTTGGATCGGCTCTACCAACATCGCCGCCACGCGGTCACCTTGTTCCTCAAGGACCTTTTGTAGGGCGGGAACATCATTATACGGGATTCGGACAAACCCCGGGGTGTAGGGACCGTAGTGCCTGTATGCGCTCGGGTCGTTGCTCATGCTGACGATACTGATGGTACGTCCATGGAAGTTACCTTCGCAGATAATCACCAACGCTTCTCCATCAGGTATCCCCTTGACCTCGTAGCCCCAACGACGACCCAGTTTTACACCGGTCTCCACAGCTTCGGCACCGCTATTCATAGGCAGCATCTTGTCGTACCCGAAATAGTTGTGGATAAATTCTTCGTATGGCCCCAAGCAGTCATTGTAAAAGGCGCGAGAGGTGAGACATAGGGTCTCGGCTTGGTCGGTCAATGCCTTGATAATCTTGGGGTGACAATGGCCTTGGTTGACTGCGGAGTAAGCGGATAGGAAGTCAAAGTACTTTTTGCCGTCCACGTCCCATACAAAGGCGCCTTTGCCGCGTGCTAATACCACAGGAAGCGGATGATAGTTGTGTGCTCCGTACTTCTCTTCCAAGTCGATGTAGTGTTGTGCGTTTTTAGTAATTTCCATTTCTTAAAGTGTTAGTAAAGTTAAGGTTTGGTTGTAAGTTCACAGTTCTACAAATTAAAGTATTTTTGTTGTAATAACCAACACTTTTGTATGTCAATTACGTATAGGTTAAACGTATGTAGATTATTATTCGTATACTTTGTCATATTGACATTGCAAATAAAGCTGTAACCAAATGGATACGGTGTTGACACGAGTCATTAGATAGTGGTCGGGCAGAGGTGGGTCAATGGCTTTGATTGTTGTAATGCTCGGGTAGCGTTTCGGTTGTTTGAATCACCAATTTGTCTGTTTGGGTCGTAGGTTATTTGTAATAAGGGGTATATCTTCCTACCTTTGTGCTTGATGATTTGATCTATTCTAAACAATTGTTGTGATGGGTAGGTCAGACAGAGAATATGAAGAGTGATAAATTGTACACGAAAAAAGAAGTAAAAGTATGAAACGTAACATTGTTACTATCGTTGCAGGTGTGATTATGGGTGTGCTGGGTACTACTGCAGCCGTGGCACAAAGCCCGAAATCAATTGATTATGGTGTCAAGGCGGGGATCAACTTCTCGCATCTTGTGCTGAGTGATGATTTTGACGTACTCAAGAGTCCTATGAAGCCGGGTGCCGATTTTGGTGGATATATGAGGATCGGTCTGCACCCCAACTTTGCGATCCAGCCTGAGCTCGAGTTCTATTACAGAGGGTATGGCGTAGAGACGGAAGAGGGGTTGGTATCGTTGGAGAACAAGGTCAACCAATGGGGTATGCAAATCCCTATTTATGCTATGGGAAAGATGAAGTTGGGTAATGGTACCTTCTATGGCGGTGTAGGCCCTTATGTTGGTGTAGGTTTTTCTGCCAAGACCGATGAAATCGAGTTGCTCAATAATTCGTTGGTCAACCTCAAGATAGATCCGATTGATCTCTACGAAGAGCGCAACGGAAAGTCTGTATTCCAAAGATGGGATGTCGGTCTGGCTTGCCAATTGGGTTACGAGTTTGCTAACGGTATTCAGATCAATGCCGGTTACAAATATGGCTTTGTCAACCAAATCAATGATATCACCACCTCTGTCAATGACGTTACAAGTAAGCTCGGGATCTCTCTCGATGGTGATGCTTACAAGGCTCATGCCGGCGTATTGACTGTAGGCTTGGGCTATAGATTCTGATGATGTTTGTTGTTTGTTAAACTCTATCGGTGACGAGCCCTGCCTGACGACCAATTGAGGGGCGGAGGGGCGGGGCTCGCTACTTTATGTTATCTTTGGGTAATAATAGACCAAGTCAAAGGTGCAAGATAACCAATACCGACCTTAGAACGTACGCCAAGGTGGTATAAATAGCATGAGATACGTGAAGACATCCATCACCATAGACCGTTTGAAGCGGCGTCAGGAAAGGGGATTTATATTTCTGAGCAATGAGCGGAAGAGTGTCTTATTGGCCACACTTATGGTCAGTTTCTTGCTGGCCTTTGTGATGCTGTCATCCTCGGTCTACTACTATCGGTTGCTCGACTCGGGAAGGGAGTTTGATCTTAGCGCTATCTTTTCGCTGCACTCCTTTGCTTCGCTATTGGCCAATATGGTCTTCTTTTACCTGTTGTTGAGCATCCAGTCTTGGGCAATCAATAAATATGATATCCGCCAGTATCAGTTGTGGCTCATATTGTTAGGCCTGTTGGTGGGGATGATCCTACTATCGCCCTATCTGTCTCGTTTGCAGAGATGGTGGCTGAGAGATATCCTTAACGACCAATTGTATGCGACAATACAGTATGTCAAGGATTTGGTGATATTGGTGGTGACCTTTTTATTTACCGTGACCATCTACTTGATGAAGCAAAATCACTTGGCGGTGGTGGGGATGCAAGAATTGGATATTGAAAACCTGAAGAATAGGTACACGGCGCTCAAAAACCAGTTGGATCCGCACTTCCTTTTTAATTGCCTCAATACGCTCAATGGTCTGATAGGCACGGATGACAAAAGAGCCCAAGCGTATGTACAAGAGCTGGCTGCGGTATTTCGACACGCGATGCACGATAAAGTGGTGGTGCGGCTGTCCGAGGAATTGGAATTTGTGCAGTCGTATCTGTATCTGATGTGTATCCGATATTTTGACGGCCTTAGGGTAGAGTGGGAGATTGATGACCACTATTTAGATGACTACTTGATCCCGTCTGGGGTGCAAATCTTGGTGGAAAATGCGATCAAGCACAATATAGCAAGCGCCAAGATACCATTGACCATCACCATCCGTACGGAAGAGCATAAAATAACGGTGGAGAATAAGATACAGCTGAGGGAGAGGGTCACTACCGGCAACACCGGTGTGGGGCTTGACAATCTTATGGAGCAATACCGATTGGTATTTGGCAGGGATATAGAAATCGTCTCTAAGGATGGGAGGTTTTCCGTCTCTCTGCCGTTGATACGAAGTTTAGAGGAATTGGAACCCGGAGCCAAAGCATTGATATGAAAGTAATCATCGTTGAGGACGAATATTTTACAGCAAAAGGGTTGCAAACACTGCTTGCTGACACAGACCCCGACATTGAGGTACTGGCGGTGCTGCAAAGTATCGATGAGTGTGTAGAGTGGTTCGGAAGTCATGCCGAACCGGATCTGGCGTTTATGGATATCCACTTGGCGGATGGTCAGGTGTTTTCACTCTTTGATCGGATCCGCATCACCTGCCCCATCATCTTTACCACCGCTTATGAGGAGTATGCTCTCAAAGCATTTGAGGTCAATAGTATCGACTACCTCCTCAAACCGATAAAGCAAACCGACCTCCAAAGGGCTCTCGATAAAATCAAACGGTTTGGACACAACGGACAAGTAGGCGGACAGGCAGAGGAGCGTCAAAACTGGATGGCAAAGATGATGCAGGCCCTCAATGAGTCGCAAGCGAGCTACAAGAGCCACTTCCTGATTCCTTATCGCGACAAGCTCTTCCCTATTTCGGTAGATAAGATCGCCTATATACGGTCCGAGAATAAAGGTTCTGTCATAGTGACTGTTGATAAGAGTGAGCATTTTGTCGATCTTTCGTTGGAGAAGATGGCACAAGATCTCAACCCCAAACTCTTCTTCAGAGCCAATAGACAATATATAGTGGCACACAGTGCGATACGGAGTATGTCGGTGTGGTTTGGCGGCAAACTGACCGTAACGCTCTCAGTGGAGACGCCCGAAAACATCATCGTCAGCAAAGCGAAAAATAGAGAGTTTAAGGAATGGTACCAAGGGGCTTACCTGCCGACTAACAACCAACCCATAGAGTGAGTATCATATGTCAACTAATAAATAGTAGATAACAATGAATCTAAGTGTCAATAAGAAGATAGCTTTATATCTATGCACGGCGGTGCTGCTCTTGATAGGCAAGAGTGCCGCGGCTCAGTCCCCCACGCCGATGTCTTTGGATCAGTGCCGGGTACTGGCTTTGGAGCGTAACAAGCAGATACAGATGGCTCAGGCTGATGCCGTAACATCCGACTATTTGGTACTGTCTGCCAAAACCAAGTATCTCCCGCGTATCGATTTTATCGGAGGGTGGATCCATCCCGGCGATAGAACCATTCGTCCGCTTGCCGTCGATTTAGATCTTCCAAATATCCTGCCTACCGGTCTTTCTATGCCGCTCGACTTCGCCGGTATCGCACCCAAGGAGATCTATGCAGGCGGATTTGTACTTCGTCAGCCGCTCTTTACGGGATTTAAGATCGTGGAGGCCAACAAGATGGCACGGTACACCTCTGATATTGCTCACCAAAAGGTCAGGATGGAGGAGGCGGAGGTGCTGGCCACTGTCGACGAAGCCTACTGGCGCGTCATCTCTGTGCAAGAGAAGGTCAATGTTGCCAAGGCCTACAACTTATTATTGGATCGGCTCAGACACGATTTGGAAAATCTCTATGCCGAGGGGATGACGACTCGGAACGAGGTACTCAAAGTACAGGTGCAGCAAAATGATGCGGAGCTTTCGTTGGTCAAGGTGGAGAATGCCCTCGAGCTTTCCAAGATGCTGTTGGGGCAAATCATAGGTGTCGATGCAGGGCAGATTGTTTTGGATGCCGACATCATCAGCGAAGAGCAATTGAGCAGTCGCCTGTTGGCGCTTACCGACCATCAAGCCGTAGAGCGCGCCGAGATTGCTATGCTTCGCAATAAAGTGGCGATGACGGAGTCTGCAAGGAGGATGGTCAAGTCTCAGTTTATGCCCAATATCTTCCTCACGGCCGGGTACAATTGGATACAACCCAATCTGTACAAGGGTATGCAAAATAACTTTGGCGGCGATTGGATGGTCGGTATAGGCGTACAGATCCCGGTGCTCACTTGGGGCGAGAGAATCCATCAAGTACACATAGCTAACCAACAGGTGGCCAAAGCGGAGTTGGAGCTGCAAGATGTACAAGAGAAAATCGGTCTGCAAGTGCAACAGCATAGATTTAAGTATGTCGAAGCACTCAAGAAGATAGAGATGACCAAGCTGTCAAAGGAGCAAGCTGAGGAAAACCTAAGGATCACTAAGAATAGTCTCTTGGAGGGGATGAATAGTATCAGAGATATATTGGAGGCACAAACCATGTGGGAGAAGGCTGCCTCCGCCGACATTGACGCCAGGGTAGAGGCGGCCGTGGCACTCTCTCAATTGGAGAAATCTACCGGGGCTCTCTATCAATATGCCGAGGAACAGAGCCCTATTCACCAAAACACGTTAGATAAATAGAAACATTATGCATATCAAAGGTATTAAAAACTACTTGCTGCCGACAGCGCTGTTGCTGTTGGTCGGGGGCACTGCCGCTTGTGGTAAAAAAGACAATAACGACCGGGAATCCGAAGCCGACAAAGCTGTTCCGGTGACGGTTGTCCAAGCCAAAGAGATGACCTATGCACCCAATATCAGATTTTCCGGCTCCGTCGAAGCCTCCAAGAGTGCCAACCTCGGCACCGCCATACCTGGCAGGATAGAGCGTATCCACTATGCCAAGGGCGCTTTTGTCCGTAAAGGAGCGTTGATTGTCGAGATGTCCGACGAGATGTTGATGCAAGCGCAAATAGAGAATAACGCCATCAAACGTGACTTCGAGCGTATCACACGATTGAGAGAAAAGGAGAGCGTCAGTCAGATGGATTACGATCACGTCAAGGCAAAATACGAGGCCACGGTAGCCAAGGTGGCTTTGCTCAAAAAGAATACTTCGATTACAGCGCCTTTCAGTGGGATTATCACCGAGATATTGGTCAATGAGGGCGAAACTTATGCTTTCACTCCCAGTATCAGCAGCGACCTCACCTTAGAGAGCGGTATTATAGAACTGCGACAGATCAATCCGCTCAAAGTGTCCATTGAGGTCAACGAAAAGGAGCTCCGAAATATACAAAAGGGGCAGAGTGCCACTATCCGCTTTGATGCCTACCCGGACGATACTGTCGGGGGAGAGATCTCATACATCTCCCCTGTGCTATCAGCCATGACCCGAGCCGCCTCGGTAGAGGTCAGTATCCCCAATCCCGACAATCGTTACAAACCCGGTATGTATTGCAATGTCTCCATCGCTCTCCCCGAGCGTGACGGTCTCTTTGTGCCGCTCAACGCCATCTATCGATTGGCTGGGACGTCGGAGGAATATGTATTTAAGATCAATGCCGATGGCACTACAGTCAGCCGCATAGCCGTCACCCGCGGCGAGCTTCATGACGGATGGGTATACATCGATAGCGATGAGATCAAGCGGGGCGATGAGATTGTGATTGACGGCAAGAATAAGATCAATGATGGCTCTATCGTGAACATCGTAAAGAAGTAAGTCTATGAAACTGCCCGAATTTGGTGTAAAAAGACCTATTGCAACGGCCATGATGTTCTTGGCTATTATGGTGATAGGTGTATTCTCTTTGGTAAGGTTGCCCTTAGACTTGATGCCCAATATGGAGTTCCCCTCCCTGACGGTCATCACCATCTACCCCGGTGCGTCTGCCATAGAGGTTGAGGAGCAGGTCTCCAAGCCCCTCGAGGCGATGCTGTCGTCTGCCGAAAACTTGGCGGAGATCAAGTCGATATCTAAGGAAAACGTATCATTCATACAGCTGAGATACGAATGGGAAGAAGATATCACCGCCGCAGCCAATAACGCCCGTGACCTCTTGGAGATGGCCAAAACCCGACTTCCCTCCCAAGCCTATAACCCGATCATCTACAAAATCAATGCTTCGATGATGCCGGTGCTTGCCTATGCGATCAATGCCGATGAAAACTACAACGGATTGGAGGATATCGTAGAGGATGACATTGCTTCGGCCATTCGCAAAGTTGATGGCGTCGGTACCGTCCTCTATCTCGGACAGCCGGAGCGTGAGATCCGTATCGAAATCGATCCTACTCGGATGCAGGGGTACGGTATGTCTGTGGCTCAGATCTCCATGATGCTCAAAGCCAATAATATCAATGTGCCGGCAGGCTCCGTATCGGACAGCGCTTACGACTTCGCGGTACGTATGCCGGGTAAGTACGAAAGCGTCGAAGAACTGGAAAATACCATCATCAAGGCGGTCAAAGGCAAGGTGGTTCGCCTCAAAGATGTGGCAACCGTCAAGGACACTTACAAGGAGATTGACGCATCGGCATACAATCACGTAGGCAAGGGCATCGCCCTCTTGGTGCAAAAACAATCGGGAGCCAATACCGTAGCTGTCGCCAATGACGTACGTGCCGAGGTCGAGAAGATACGCCAAGAGCTACCGCCCGATGTGCAACTCTTTGAGGTGATCAGTTCGGATGAGTTGGTCATCTCCTCCGTCAATAACTTGAGTTCATCTATATGGTATGCCTTGATTTTTGTGACCATTGTGGTGTTGCTCTTCTTGAGGGAGTGGAAATCCAGCCTTATCGTATTCTTGACTATGCCGGTTTCGCTGATTTCGGCCTTTATAGTAATGAATATCTTTGGCTTTACCATCAATATATTCTCCTTGGTCGCCTTGGTGATTGCCATTGGTATGGTGGTTGACAACGCCATAGTGGTGCTCGAAAATATCACGCAACATTTGGAGCGAGGCGCCATGCCCAAGCAAGCCGCCATGTTTGGAGCTTCTGAGATGGGATTGGCGATCGCCGCTTCCACTCTGACCACTATTGTGGTATTCCTCCCGTTGGTATTTATGGGTGGTATAGTGGGTGTGATGTTTAAGCAGTTGGCAATTCTGACTGTCACCTGTCTGATTACCTCCCTCTTTACCGCTTTGGCCCTGACCCCAATGCTCTCAAGCGTATTGCTCAAACCGGTACCGAGGGGTGTCGAGGTCAAGAAACGCAGCAAGCTATTTAATTGGAGTGAGCGTATGTTCCGCACCACCGAAAAGTGGTATCACAACTTCCTCGGTTGGGCGGTATTCCACAAAGGTATCACCCTGACAGTTGCCTTGGTTGTCTTTGTTGTATTCTTATTTATCGGGAAACGTGTGGGCACCGATTACATCCCCGATATTGATGCCGGGTCGGTCTCTATCCAGTTTGAGACCGAGCAGGGTACTTCACATGTCTATACCGAGGAGTTGGGCAATAAGATCATACAACTACTGCATGATAATGTCCCCGAGATAGCCGAGGGCGGGGTGACCAGTATTACGGGACAGACACAAGATGGCGCTCTGACAGCGGTAGGATTTAAGGAGGGTAAAAATATCGGTACCATCTTCTGTCACCTCAAACCAATAGATGAGCGTACCCGCAGCAGTCAAGAGATTGCTAAGGATATACGTCCGCTCATCGAGGCGATACCGGAGATAGAGAAGGTGACGGTGTCCGGCGGTAGCGCTATGCTGTCGGCTCTGACCGGCAATAAGGCTCCTATAGAGTTTGTGATTTACGGCAAAGATCTTGATGAACTCAATCAGATGGCCTTTACTCTCGAGGATAAAGTCAAGCAATACCCTCAGTTTACCAACGTAGAGGCTTTAGCATCGGTGGGTAACCGCGAAGTACACATCATCGTAGATAAGGAAAAAGCCTCTCAAATGGCGCTTAATCCGGGCGTCATCGGTGTACAGGTTAGAGAAAACCTCTATGGCGCCGATGCCGGGGTGTATAGTGAAGATGGTTCTGACTATGGTATCAGGATCCAATATGCCGCTGACTATCGCAACTCCATCAGTAAGCTCAAAGAGATGCAGATCACCAATCTTTTGGGGCAACAAGTCCCTTTGGTTGCCGTTGCCGAGCTGCAAGAAAAAGATGGACCGATACAGATAGAGCGTCTGACCCAGCAGAGGTATGTCAAAGTAACCGCCGACCTCAATGGGGTCTCCCTCGGTGATGGAGCCGTAAAGGCTCAAGAGATCATTGAGGATATAGAGACACCTCAGGGGATTTCTATCTCCTTGGGCGGTCAGGTAGAGGATCAAAGTGATACCTTTGCCTCTCTTGCCACCATATTTATTATCGGCTTATTGTTAGTATTTATGGTGATGGCGGCTCAGTTCGAGTCACTCTTAGATCCGTTTATTATCCTTTTCGCTATACCATTTACATTAGTGGGTATTGTACTGGCATTCCTAATTACCGGTACCACCCTTAGCGTGATTACATTTATCGGATTGATTATGTTGATAGGTATAGTGGTCAATAACGGTATCGTTTTGGTCGACTACACCAATATGTTGGTCCAACGCGGCTACAGTATCCGGGAGGCCGTGATGGAGTCGGGACGTTCGCGTCTCCGCCCTGTATTGATGACCTCAATGACCACCATACTCGGTATGTTGCCTATGGCATTGAGTACCGGTATGGGTAAGGAGATGTACGCGCCGCTCGGCATCACCATCATCGGCGGTTTGTTGGTATCTATGTTGGTAACGCTGATCTTAGTCCCTACCGCTTATGCCTTTATGCATCAACGCCGACTCAATAGAGAGCGCAAACTGTTTAGAATGAAACAAAACCGTGTAGAGAACAACTGATATGAAGTTTATATACATCACGTGCAACATCAGTATGTTGGAACAGATGGAATCGCTCTTGCGAGAGGTGGGCATCACTATGTACCAGATCATCCCGAGAGTGATGGCGGAGAGCCATTTTGATATCCCGCACAAAGATACCGCCGTATGGCCCGGTTACAATGCCATCTTATTGGTGCAGGAGGCTGAGGCGACCAAATCTGACGAACTCTTAGAGCGTATCAAGATAATGAATGAGCAAGCGTACAATAATAGCGAGCTTGTTACGGCCTATCTCTGGTCAGTAGACGCTTCGGTGGTTCCCGATCCGGTAAGCCCTATAGATGGAGCTGTACCACTGACCGATAAATGATGCGCAAATAGGCTTTAGCCTACAAAATGGTGTCAAGGTCGGTATTTCGAAACGACCCCACACGACGGAAACGTATTCTCGTGACCTCGTGTGGGGTCGTTTCTGCTATGATGAGCATCTCCTGTTTTACAGATAATAGGGTTTGACAGGTGCAAAAAGGGCAGTCCTTTTTTTGTAGATGGAGGATGAGGGTGTCTCCCTGTCGGTTGGTCTTGCATCGGGTATATATTTATGTCACACCATATATATATGGTGTGCGATGGGTGGAATCGCCGACATCTATTAATTACTGTTAATAGCTTTGTTACATTTTGTTTTATGGGTGATTGTGGTTGATTGATGGGGTACAAATCGCACATTTTGTAACTCCTTATAACACAAGGGATTGGGAGGGGTAGTAACTTAGCCAAAGTTAGACGGCCGACTCGCCG
>JAUNLZ010000039.1 GCA_030532005.1 Porphyromonas sp. | reverse complement strand
CGACATTTAGGCTTACGAGATCAACATACTCAGAACCCCAATTGGGATCGATCTCAATAACATCCGAGTAGAGGATGTATCCCTCCTCACCCTCGGTGATGCCATCTAATGATGGGATAATCGTTTCGGGGAAATCTTTGTTCGAAAAATCAATCTGCAAGTCAAAGTTTTGAGTCACAGTCGCTTCTACCGTTATTTCATACTCTTGCGGTTCGTCCATCTTTTCGCACGCAAAAAGAAACGGCAGCATCAGAACCGATAAAAATAGTGTAAAAGACCTTGCCATAATCTATGATATTAATAGTTAAAGTATTGTATTTCGAAACAAAGATATGTAATTTTTCCTAAACAACACATCTATCTGAAATCTATCTGAAATCTATCTAAAGCTACCTATCAAAATTGCACTTTTGAAAAGGTCATCAGAAAAGGCCATCAAAGTTAGGACGTCGCAGCGGTAACAATGGAGGCTGTGCCATAATCCCCTTTGACACCAGGCCTCGGTTTGCTTTGCTACTATCGGGGAATTGTGGTAATTTTGAAGGTAAATACATACCGTAGTTGGCTACGGCAATAGACCGTATAATAGATACACTATATATAATGAGTAAGAGAGCGACAGAGGGAGACGAAACAAAAGACACCGGCAAGAAAGGGATGAGCGGCGTAAAATATTTGCTTATCAATATCGGTTTGATGGTGCTTGTAGGGCTTTTGCTCCTATGGGGGTCGATGCTATTCTTAAAAGGTTACACACGACACGGGCAATCCATCAGACTTCCCGATATCTCGGGGCTTAATCCTCAAGCAGCACAGCAGCTGTTAAAGAAGGAGCATCTAAATATCGAGATCGTGGACTCAGTGTATGTCGAGGGGGTCACCCCGGGGATTATTTTAGATACCACGCCCAAGGAAGGATCACTCATCAAACAGGGACGAACCATATTTGTGACGGTCAATACAATGTCGGTGAAGCAGATCACCATTCCCAATTTTGCAGAGCAATCGGAGCGTTCTGTGGAGATGACACTCAAAGGCGCCGGGTTTAAGAATGTCACCGCCGAATACGTCCCTGGTCAGCACCACCTCTTAGTCCTTCGTCTCAAAGACAGCACCGGCAGATATTTGGACGCCGGTGATCGTGTCCCCTACAATACTCAGCTGATTATGGAGGTTTCCTCGGCTGATATGTACGAGGCTCAAATGTTGGACAGCCTAACAATGACAGGTATAGAGGAGTCGCTCACCCCTACCCCTATAGAGCCGGATCTGTCGGAGGACAATAATGGCGAAAACTGGTTTTAAGTGACAGTTATGGCGGAACCCGACTTAGACTATTTGGAGGAGGATCCCGATCTACAAGACGGAGACGAGGAGGGCACGAACAGTGAACTTTTTGAGCATTTCTCTTGTACGGTAGACAAGGGTCAAACACCTGTACGCATAGACCGATTCTTGGTTGATCGTATGCCCAAGGTAAGCCGCAACCGCATCCAAAAGGCGGCGGAAGCGGGAGCTATATTTGCAGACGACAAACCGGTCAAGTCCAACTACAAGGTACGCCCGGGCGAAGTCATTTCCATGCGTCTCGAACGCCCGCCTTACGAACTTGAGATCCTACCCGAAGAGATCCCCTTAGATATCGTTTACGAAGATGAGTATCTCATGGTGGTCAATAAACCTGCCGGGTTGGTGGTACATCCCGGTCACGGTAATTATACCGGCACATTGCTCAATGCTATCGCCTTTCACCTCAAGGACATCCCCGACTACGACCCCAATGACCCTAATGTGGGATTGGTACACCGGATTGATAAAAACACCAGCGGACTGTTGCTGATTGCCAAAGATCCGACCGTACGTACGGCGTTGGCGAAACAATTTTTTGAGAAGACCACACGTAGGGAGTATGTTGCCGTAATTTGGGGCAGGCCGCAGGAAAAAGAGGGAACCATACGCACCAATATAGCTCGTGACCCTAAGGACAGGATGATAATGACCGCATTCCCATTTGAAGGAGAGATCGGGAAAACCGCCGTGACTCATTACCGAGTTGAGGAGGAATTGGGATATGTATCGGTGGTTCGTTGCCGGTTGGAGACCGGGCGCACCCATCAGATCAGGGTACACATGAAGCATATCGGACACCCGATTTTTAACGACGAGAGGTATGGCGGAGACCAAATCCTGAGGGGCAACCGCTTCGCCGCCTACAAGAAATATATTGAGAATTGTTTTGCCATCTGCCCGCGTCACGCTCTACACGCACAGACGCTGGGGTTTTACCACCCCGTGAGGGAGGAGCAGATGGATTTTACATCACCACTGCCCGAAGATATGTCCATGTTGATAGATAAATGGCGTCGTTACATAAGTGCGGGCAATATCGCACCTGAAGAGATATGAGTGTGCTACCAAAAATCGCTTTAGTCGCCGGCGGCTATAGCAATGAGTATGAGGTGTCCCTCAAGAGTCAAGCGGGGATCATCCACTTTTTAGACGGATACTCTTTCGAGCTTTATCCTGTTTTGATAACCCGAGACAAATGGGTAGTGCAGGCAGACAATACGGAGTACCCCATCGACCGCAATGACTTTACATTTAACCGTTTGGGCGAAAAGGTCGCTTTTGACTACGCCTACATCACGATCCACGGCACACCGGGAGAGGATGGCTTGTTGACAGGCTATTTAGATATGTTGGGGGTTCCTTACAGCTGTTGCCCTACAGCCGTCGGCGCTCTCACTTTCAATAAATACCTTTGCAAACACTTCTTGCATAGCTTCGGTATCAAGATTGCACAGGAAACACGCCTAATAAAAGGAGAGCCGGTGCGTCCTATCATTTTGGCGGTCGAGCCCGGTTTACCTGCATTTATCAAACCCAATGCAGGCGGCAGTAGTTTGGCTACCACTCGAGTAGACGAAGTCAATGAGATACTCCCCGCCGTCCAAAAGGCTTTTGAGGAAGCTGACGAAGTGCTGATGGAGGGCTTGATCACCGGGACAGAAGTCACCTGCGGAGCATACAAAGATGCTGAAGGACTGCACATATTGCCCGTGACCGAGGTGGTACCTAAGAACAGTTTTTTCGACTTTGATGCCAAGTACAACGGTGCGGTAGAGGAGATCACACCGGCACGCATTTCGGAGGGGATGACGGCAGAGATCCAACAACTCACGAGGGAAATCTACGGTTATTTAGGAGCGTCGGGGATTATAAGGGTAGACTACATCATCGAGGAGGGGGTTCCGGTACTCTTGGAGGTCAATACCACCCCCGGCATGACAGCCACCAGTTTCATACCCCAACAAATCAGAGCCGCTGGCAAAAAAGTGGGCGATGTATTGGCGTCCATCATCAATTACCACTTAAAGGAGAAACAATTATGAGCAAAGAGTTATTGAGCACCAAGGACAGCTACTACGACAGCATACGTCCTTACATTGACAGCGAAGTACAAGAGGTGCTACCCGAGTTGCTTGAGCAACCCGAGGTCAGAGGACTGATGAACCACTTCTTTGGCGGTATCTCGGAAGACCAACTGAGACAGATGGTACAGGCGAGTGACAGCATCGCCAACTTTAAGAAGATATTCTTAAAGCCCGTTGTGGAGAAGATCATCGAGTCGAGTGCTTTTTCACTCTCCATCTCGGGCAAACGTAAGTTGGATAGAAGCGGGAAGGAGAAATACCTTTTTATCTCAAACCATAGAGACATCATTCTCGATTCCGGCTGCCTCAACTACCTTATGATCGAAGCCGATATGCCTATGCCCCGCATCGCGATCGGCGACAATTTGCTCATTAAAGACTGGATCTATAAATTGGTGCGATTGGCAGATGCGTTTATCGTCAAGCGCAAACCCTCTATGCGAGAGATGTTGGTCGAGAGCAAGCGACTCTCCGACTACATTCGCAGTTCGATCGGCACCGATGAAGCATCGGTCTGGCTGGCGCAGAGCGAAGGCAGACGAAAGAATTCCGACGACCGTACCCAGACTGCGGTACTCAAGATGCTGACCATGAGTGCCGACAAGGAGGAAGAACTGACAGATGTACTGGCGTCACTGCATATCACACCGGTATCCATCACATACGAGTACGACCCCTGCGACTATCTCAAAGCAAAGGAGATGTTGCAAAAGCGATTGGATCCCGAGTGGACCAAAAGTCAGGCAGATGACCTGATCAATATGCAGACCGGCCTCACAGGGCAGAAGGGTCGCATACACTTCGCCATCGGAGATACGATACGCGACTTTTCGCACAGTACTCAAGACCAAGATAAAGGCGGCAAAAACAGACAAGAGTTGGTAGAGGATCTTGCTCGGGAGATTGACCGACAGATATTCACTAACTACCGCTTTTATCCCAACAACTACGTTGCGTTTGATCTGCTGCACGGCGGGCAACAGTTTGCCCACATGTACAGCCCCAAGGAGGAAAACACCTTCCGCACCTATATCGAGGAGCAAATCGCCAAGGTGGACGCCCAAGAGGAGCATCGCGAATTCATCCTTGAAAAGTTGTTGGAGATGTACGCCACTCCTCTCAAAAATCATCTGATCACCACCAAACAATATAGATAATATGAAAGCGCTTCTCATCGTTGACCCTCAGATTGACTTTATCTCAGGTACCTTGCCCGTAGCCGGCGCCGATAAGGCTATGGATCGACTCGCAGAGACTCTGCCCGCAATTGCTGTTGATGAGATCATCGTCACTATGGACTGCCATCCGATCCGTCACTGCAGTTTCAAAGAAAATGGCGGTATATGGCCTCCGCACTGCGTGAAGTACAGTGTCGGAGCAGCGATATGGCCTCCCTTGATGCAGGCTCTGATCGAAGCCCGACAGCCCGTTACCTTCATCGAAAAGGGTACTGCCGTGGAGCGCGACCAGTATAGTGCATTTGACGAAGCCTACCCTGCCCTATTAGATGATGCAGAGGAGATCTATCTTTGCGGCATAGCGGGCAACGTGTGCGTCCTCAATACCCTCAAAGATTTGGCACGTCACGGATTGGGGGACAAAATCACCGTAATCACGGATGCCGCTCCAAGCCTCGATGATGGCACCGCCCTTAGGGAGATGATTGAGGAGACAGATGTCAAGATCACCACATTAAATCAGTTATAACAACAAACAGACTAAGTAAGAATACATATGAGTTGGTTCGATTGTAAAATCACATACGAAAAAGAAGTCAACCAGTCCGGTAAGATGCGCAAAGTGAGTGAGTCGTATCTCGTAGATGCCGAGACCTTTACCGATGCCGAAGCACGAATGGCGGAGGAGATGGGCAGTCGCGGCAGTTACATTATGGACAGCGTTCGGAAGATCCGGCTGTACGAACTTTTTCTCGATGAGAAGAGCGAAAGATACTACAAGAGCAAAGTCGGATTCATCACCCTGGACGAAAAAGCGGGTGTGGAGAAACGCAAGTACGTGCAGATGATTGTACAAGCGGATGATATTGACGAGGCGTTGCAAAATATCCACAAAGGGATGAAAGACACACTCGGCGATTACGAAGTGGTCAGCATTACAGAGACCGCTTACATGGATGTATTTAAGTACCAAATAAAAACCGGGGAGGAGTAACGTGAGCATCAAAGATCGGTTGCAGACACTGCAACAAGAATTACCCGACACCACTCGATTGATAGCTGTCTCTAAATACCATACAGAGGCAGAAGTGATGGAAGCCTACGAAGCGGGGCAAAGACTGTTTGGCGAGAACCGAGTACAAGAACTACTGCCCAAATACGAAGCGCTGCCCAAAGAGATAGAGTGGCACCTGATCGGTACCCTTCAGAGAAATAAGGTGAAGTATGTGGTACCCTTCGTCTCTATGATACACAGTATAGACAGTATGCGACTGTTGGAAGAAGTGGAAAAGCAGTGTGCGCGCTTGGACAGAGACTCGCTTCCGGTGTTGTTGCAACTGCACATATCGGGAGAGGAGACCAAGCACGGCTTTACACCCGAGGAGCTTGACGAATTTCTACAAAGCGATCTCCCCGACCGGTTACAGCACGCCCAAATCAGCGGCATTATGGGTATGGCGGCACTTACGGATGATGCCGCATTGGTGGAGTCTCAATTTGCTCAACTCAAACAGATCTTCGACCGACTCAAGCAAGGTCGATTTGCCAACAACCCTCACTTCACCGAACTGTCTATGGGTATGAGCCACGACTACAAGATTGCCATACAATACGGAGCTACATTTGTACGGGTCGGGAGTGCCATTTTTGGTTAATTAACAAGAAATACGAGCAACTTGCCATATATTTCTGTACTATTGTCTTACTATTTGCAACGAAATCAATGGCAGATAGTTATCGCTTCTACATTATCGGAGCAATCGACATTTATTAATTAACAAATAGAACACAATTATGACTACATTCCAAAAGACATTAGGCGTAGCGTCAGTAGCATTAGGATTGATGCTGAGTGGTTGCGGTGCCAATAATACAATCAAAGGAACCGGCATCGGGGCGGCTGCAGGCGCAGCTATCGGAGCGGGTATCGGAAAAGTGGCCGGTAATGCCGGCGTAGGTGCAATAATCGGTACAGCAGTCGGCGGTGCCGCCGGCGGTATCATTGGCAACCGCATGGACAAACAAGCCAAGGAGTTGGAAGAGCAAGTACCGGAAGCTACAGTAGAGAAAGTCAACAACGGCGAAGCGATCCGTGTCACCTTTGACAGCGGTATCCTTTTCCCAACCAATTCCAGCACGCTCAACTCCGTATCCAAGGAAGCGTTGACAAGATTTGCCGAGAACATGAATGCCAACCCCGATACAGACATCAAGATTGTAGGACATACCGACAATACCGGTCGCCACGAATACAATATGAAACTCTCTAAGGAGCGTGCATTAAGTGTGCAAAACTTCTTGCGATCCAAGAGTGTGGCATCCGCTCGTATGACCAGCGAGGGTGTGGGTCCGGATCAACCTGCGGTTGACAACTCCACTCCTGAAAATCGTGCGATGAACCGCCGTGTAGAGATTTTCATCCTCCCAAATGCCAAAATGATACAAGAGGCACAAGAGGCAACGAAGTAAGAAAATAGCATCAGGCAAAAAAGGGAACCAAACGAAGCGTCAACCGACACAACGGTCTCTTCGGGTCCCAACTTAATATTATCAAAACGTCGAGCGATCCTAACGGGTGGTTCGACGTTTTTTGGTACTACCAGGAAGTTAGGCTTGAGGTACTTACTACTGGAAAATACGCTCCTACTCAAAGGGCTCCAACCGCTAAATTGATGAGCTGAGGTTTGTGGATCACTGTCTCGGCAGTCAATTATTTTAGGTAGATTTGTGCAGAGGTGGCGTCAAACATCAATAGAACCCAACTTTGGATATAATTAGTGGAGGGATTGAAGGAACAAATCTGTAAGATTTACATAATCATTATAGCTACATATAGATGAATACGAGAGAGTTAAGCGAACAGGAGGTATTGAGACGTCAGAGTCTTGATAAGCTAAAGGAAATGGGGATCAACCCTTATCCCGCTGATAGATTTGAAGTGACCGCATATGCAGACGAGGTTGTCAAATCCTTTGATGACGAAGCCCCCGTGAGGGAGGTCTCTATGGCAGGGCGTGTCATGATGCGTCGAATCATGGGCAAAGCTTCTTTCTGCGAATTGCAAGACTCTACCGGACGTATCCAATTATACATCACAAGGGACGACATTGCACCGGGTGAGGATAAGGATCTGTACAACGTGGTATTTAAGAAACTCTTGGATATTGGGGACTTTATAGGCGTCAAGGGATTTGTATTCCGCACCAAAATGGGAGAGGTCTCTATACACGTGCAGGAACTCACGGTACTATCCAAGGCTCTGAGGCCGTTGCCTGTGGTTAAGGTCAAAGACGGTGTGACTTATGATGCATTTAGTGACCCCGAACAGAGGTACCGTATGAGATATGTAGACTTGGTGGTCAACCCCAAGGTACAGGAGATCTTTGTGAAACGTTCTAAAACTTTCAGTGCTATGCGCCGGTTTTTGGATGCCCGCGGTTATTTAGAGGTCGAGACGCCGATACTGCAAAGTATCCCGGGAGGTGCTGCGGCACGTCCTTTTGTAACGCATCACAATGCGTTGGACATCCCTCTCTACCTCCGTATCGCCAATGAGCTGTATCTCAAGCGACTGATTGTGGGTGGCTTTAACGGGGTTTATGAGTTTAGCAAAAACTTCCGTAACGAGGGTATGGATCGCACTCACAATCCTGAGTTTACCGCCATGGAGGTCTATGTGCCTTACACCGACTACAATTGGATGATGGAGATGACGGAGCAGATGTTGGAGTATATCGCCCTCGAAGTCAATGGTACCACCAAGACCACAGTCGGAGACACGGAAATCGACTTTAAAGCACCCTACCCCCGTGTCACTATGCGCGATGCCATCCTCAAATACACCGGTTTTGATATCAAGGACAAGAGCGAAGAAGAACTGAGAGCCGCTTGCAAGGAACAAGGTATAGAGGTGGATGAGACCATGGGCAAGGGCAAGTTGATTGACGAACTCTTTGGGGAGCGATGCGAGGGTCACTACATACAACCCACCTATATCATTGACTATCCGGTAGAGATGTCACCACTGACCAAGATGCACCGTAGCGAACCGGGCCTTACGGAGCGTTTCGAATTGATGGTCAATGGTAAAGAGCTGCTCAATGCTTATTCCGAGCTCAATGACCCGATCGACCAATTGGAGCGTTTTCGCGAACAGATGCGACTCTCCGAGAAGGGCGACGACGAGGCGATGTTGATAGACTTGGACTTTGTACGCGCATTGGAGTATGGTATGCCGCCGACGAGTGGTATGGGCATCGGCATGGATAGATTTGTGATGCTACTGACAGGGCAAGAAAGCATACAGGAGGTGCTGTTATTCCCACAGATGAAACCCGAAGTTAAAAGCAAGAGCGACACCACTGACCAACAAAATGAGTAACTATCGGCCCGGTAGAGTCGGGATCATAGGTAGCGGCAGCTGGGGTACGGCGTTGGCAAAGATCGTACTCGAAAACAAAAAACGGATCAATTGGTACTTCCGCTTTGGGGAGACGGTACGCCAATTTAAACGCTCCCGACACAACCCTACCTACCTCACCAATCAACTGTTTGACACTGATAGGATTGACTTTTACACCGATATACCGAGTATCGTAGAGGCTTCGGACATATTGATATTAGTGACCCCTTCGCCCTATATCAAAGGGATTCTCAGTAAAGCCAAAGAGGGGACGTTACAGAAAAAAATCATTCTCAATGCCACGAAGGGCATAGTGCCGGATGACTACACGGTAATTTCGGATTACCTCAAGGACACCCTCATGATACCTGAAAATCAAATCGGAGTGGTGAGTGGGCCTACGCACGCAGAGGAGGTGGCTTTGGGACGACTCAGTTATCTCACTTTGGCGTGTAGCGACATTTCTACAGCTGAAGTACTGAGTAGGTTATTTACAACCGACTACACTTTTTGCAATGTCAGCGGCGACGTACGGGGCATAGAGTTGGGGAGTGTACTTAAAAATATCTATGCAATAGCGTCGGGCGTCTGCCAGAGTTTGAGGATGGGCGATAACTTCCAGGCGGTACTGATATCCAATGCGGTACGTGAGATGGACTTCTTCTTGTCACACGTTTCGTCGGTGTATAGGAATATCAACGACTCGGTCTACTTGGGTGATCTTTTGGTCACCGGGTATTCTCGATACAGCCGTAACCGCACCTTTGGCACACTGATAGGCAAAGGTTACTCGGCTATGCAAGCTCAATCGGAAATGGAGATGACGCCGGAGGGCTATTACGGTGCCAAGTGCATCAGGGTACTCTCCAAGAAATACAGGATTGATCTGCCGATAGCCAACACGGTGTACGAACTTCTGTATCACAAGGAGGATGCCAAAGAATCTTTCGAAAAACTAAGTTATAAATTGAAATAGCAAATCGATATGATCGTAAACATCAACAATGCACTCAAAGATGAATTAGTAGAGGCCTCTTATCGCTCTTTACTTGGAGAGTCTGCTGCACAGCACCGTCTATTGCATTCGGGCGAGGGTAAAGGAAATGATTTTTTAGGATGGATCCACCTTCCGAGTCAAATTACTGAGGAGTTTATGGAGGACATCCGGCAAACCGCAGATAAGCTCCGCAGAGACTGTGAGTTTGTAGTCACCATCGGTATCGGTGGCTCTTATCTCGGCATCAAAGCGGTTGTAGAGGCACTGTCAGATAGCTTTGCCAATCTCAAAGAGGCGGACGGTGCGAGATTGATTTATGCCGGACATCATATATCCGAAGATTATATTGCCGAATTACTCGACCTACTGCGAGGACACAAGTTCGGCCTCATTAATATCTCCAAGAGCGGTACAACTACAGAACCGGCCATCGCTTTCAGACTACTCAAACAGTTGTTGGAAGAGCAAGAGGGAGAGGCCTTTGCACGCGAACACATTGTCGCTATCACGGATCAATCCAAGGGAGCATTGAGGACATTGACCGATCAGGTGGGCTACAAGAGCTATATCATTCCCGACAATGTCGGCGGGCGTTTTAGTGTATTGACCCCGGTAGGACTGTTGCCTATCGCAGTAGCCGGCTTTGACATCAAAGCATTGGTCAAGGGCGCTCAGGATATGGAGCGGGAGCTCCTGGCCGGCAGCGAGGGAGCGGAGAGGGTAGAGCAACACGCCGCACTGCGTACCGCACTCTACAATAGCGGCAAGCGGATAGAGCTATTGGTCAACTTCCACCCCAAGATGCACTACATCAGCGAATGGTGGAAACAACTCTTTGGAGAGAGTGAGGGCAAGGAGCATAAAGGCTTATTCCCTGCGGCGGCAGACTTCTCGACCGATTTGCACTCTATGGGACAGTGGATCCAAGAGGGCGAACGCATCTTGTTTGAGACCTTTATCAGCATTGAGGAGACGGAGCATAAGCAAGCCATTCCGATGGAAGCACGCAACTTAGACGGTCTCAATTTCATTGCGGGTAAGCCGATTGACTTTGTCAATAAACAAGCGGAGAAAGGAACGATGTTGGCTCACTTGGATGGTGGTGTACCTGTCGTTCATATCTCGATGCCTCGACTTGACGCCTACAACATCGGGCAGCTCTTTTACTACTTCGAGAAGTTGGTGGGAATCAGCGGTTATCTACTCAATGTCAACCCATTTGACCAACCCGGAGTGGAAGCGTATAAAAAGAATATGTTTGCACTGCTCGACAAACCAGGTTTTGAAGAGGCTTCGAAAGCCATCAAAGAGCGTGTAAACGAATTACAATAAGGATGAAGAATAGTTATAATACAGGTTCTAAACCATTGATATTACCGGAATACGGACGGCATGTGCAAAATATGGTCAACTACTGTCTAACGATTGAGGACAGGGCCGAACGTCAGCACTGTGCCGAGTCAATCATTGAGACCATGAAGATGGTCTCTCCGAGAGACAAGGATAGAGAGGATCACCTGCAGGTGCTGTGGGATCACCTCTATATCATGTCCGACTTTGCATTAGATGTAGACTTCCCTTTTGAGGTCACTCCGCGCGAGGCTTACGAATCACCCATCAAGTGTGCGTTGGATAACGACCATCAGCACAAACCCGCTTACCGACACTACGGTCGGATTATCGAGCGGATGATAGCGGCGGTAAAGGCCCTCCCAGAGGGAGAGGAGCGGGACGCCTTGGCAAGGGAGACTGCATTACAGATGAAGCGCAGCTATGTACTCTGGAACAAGGAGACCGTTGCCAACACCAAGATATTTGCCGACCTATACGAACTGTCGGAGGGGCAAATCTATTTGGATGAAATGAGCTGTCAACTGCGTGATGCTAAAGAACTGACCGCCGCATCCGCACAGACCGGCACAGGGTCTAACGCCAAAAGAAATAAAGTCAATAACCGAAGGAAAAGGAAGTAAATACTATGGGTTCGTTTGTCGTAGAGGGAGGGCGTCAGTTAAGAGGTGAGATAGTACCGCAGGGAGCCAAGAACGAAGCGTTGCAAGTGATATCTGCCGTACTACTGACCGGCGAGGAGGTGGAGATCAGCAATATCCCCGACATCCTTGATGTCAATAACCTCATCCAGCTACTTATGGATATGGGGGTGCGGGTCTCAAAGAAAACAGCCGACACCTATACCTTCAAGGCAAATGACATCAACTTGAACTTCTGTTACTCCGAGGATTTTCTCAAAGCCAGCGGCAAACTTAGGGGTAGTGTGCTACTGATCGGACCTCTTTTGACCCGATTTGGAAAAGCGCTGATCGGCAAACCGGGAGGGGACAAGATCGGCAGGCGGAGGTTGGACACGCACTTCCAAGGATTTATAGACCTTGGTGCCAAGATGAAGTATGAGTCCAAGAAAGAACTCTTTACAATCGAGAAAGAGGGCGAACTGCACGGCACATACATGCTCTTGGAGGAGGCATCGGTAACAGGTACCGCCAATATCATTATGGCGTCGGTACTCGCAGAGGGTAAAACCACCATTTATCACGCTGCTTGTGAACCCTACATCCAGCAACTGTGCCGTATGTTGGTGCGTATGGGGGCCAAGATCAACGGCATCGGCAGCAACCTCCTGACCATTGAGGGGGTAGAGCGTTTGGGCGGGACACAGCACCGACTGCTTCCCGATATGATTGAGGTCGGCAGCTTTATCGGTATGGCGGCGATGACCGGTTCGGAAATCACGATTAAGAATGCCGAGGTCTCCGAATTAGGCATCATTCCTAACGCCTTTCGACGACTGGGCATCACCGTAGAGGAGCGTGGTGATGACCTCTACATCCCTGTCCATACGGAGTACGAGATTGACAACTTTATGGACGGTTCTATCCTCACCATCTCGGACGCCCCATGGCCGGGACTGACCCCCGACCTACTGAGCGTGCTGTTGGTGACCGCGACACAAGCGAGAGGAAGCATATTGATCCATCAAAAGATGTTTGAGAGCCGCCTCTTCTTCGTAGACAAACTGATTGATATGGGAGCGCAGATCATCTTGTGCGATCCGCACAGGGCTACCGTAATAGGTCTGGATCATAAGTTTAAGCTACGGAGCGGTATTATGGTATCCCCCGATATCAGAGCGGGTATCGCTCTACTCATTGCGGCGATGTCGGCGGACGGTACCAGCCGCATCAACAACATTGACCAAATAGACCGAGGCTACCAGATGATAGACAAACGTCTCAACGCTATCGGGGCTTCGATCTCGCGTATCTGATTTCTCTGCAGGTATGAGCAATCGTTACCCACCTCTGACCCCCGATCAGCTGACGCCCTACGGCACTATCCGCAAGACCCACGGACATCAAGGCGAGATAGTGGTTGGCCTCGTAGACGACAGCTATTTAGATTTAGATCCGGTGTTCCTGTTCTTGGTGAGGGATGAGATTCCTGTACCTTATAGAGTCCTCGATATTCGGGGGACAGCCGATCGGCTGATTATCAGCTTGGACGGCATCACAGATCTTTCGTCGGCAGAAGAGACGGTTGGTCACGCTCTCTTGATAGCACTATCCGAACTGCCCCAAAGCGAAACACCCCTTCCTCGGACGTTGACGAATTTTGGTATAGATCGTTGGGAACTGTACCACACCGATGGGGCATTCATCGGTCAAGTGGTAGAGGTAGAGGAGAGCACCTCTAACAGACTATTGGTTGTAGAGCAAACCGACGGCACACGGGTATTGATTCCTTTTGCAGAAGAGTGGCTTACCGACATAGTACCGGAGAGACACACCCTTACACTCGATTTCCCATTAGATCTATTAGAGCTATAGCATCCTATGCCCACCGTACTCATCATAGATGACGACTCCTCGATCAGAGCATCACTCACCTTACTACTCAAGAGAGCCGGCTATGAGGTACTCAAAGCCGAAGGCCCCGATCAGGCCCTTGCCATACTGAGACAGAGCAAACCGGATGTCATTTTGATGGATATGAACTTCTCTCTCTCCACAAAAGGCGAAGAGGGCTTGGAGCTACTGCAACGCACCAAGATATTTGCACCTGACACGCCCGTCATATTACTGACAGCATGGGGCAGCATAGAGTTGGCGGTCAGAGGGATGAAAGCGGGTGCATTTGACTTCATCTCCAAGCCGTGGGACAACCGTCAGCTACTGATGACCATAGAAAACGCCATCAGCATCACCGCCGAGAGTACTGCAGAAGTCAACCCTGACTTTCCCAATATCATAGGGCAATCGACCGCTATGCAAGAGCTGTTGCAGACCGTTGCACGC
>JAUNLZ010000038.1 GCA_030532005.1 Porphyromonas sp. | reverse complement strand
GGTCTCGTCTCTGTCTAGTCGGCCGACTAACCGCGGCGAGTCGGCCGTCTAACTTCGGCTAAGTTCGGGTCTCCCCTACGCCCCTATAAACCAATCGGTTACGAGGGAGGTTCATTCCCCATCCTCCAAATGTCCCAAATGTATAAAAATCAACCTTTTGTCACGGGGATTTTAATCGAGGTTTTATGGATTGGCATCGACTCTCCGTGCCAGGACGAATTGCCGTTTGCCGGACTCTACGGCATAGGCGAATAAGAAGTGGTTGCCGCCCTCTCTGATTTTGAGTTGCCTGCGGAGTTGGTCGGTCGTGAGCGGTAAGTTTTTCGCCAAAAGGTGAAGCGGTTCTTTGCTGACCTGTTTGAGCCATTTTTTATCTCCGTGATTGCTGTCAAGGACTTGGAAAGCGCGACCTGGGAATTGGGTCGTCAGGCGGTCTGAAAAGTATAGGTGGGTATGTGTGGCGGGCTTCCAAACCGGATCGTCGAGATCGAAGCGTTCGTAACCGACCTTGGCAAAGGCGGGGTAGAGGTCGTACAGGTAGCTGCCGACGGCTTCTCTAACGGGAGTATCTCGATAGCTCTCGGCATCGGCGGTAATGACGGTGCATCGATCCGCTTGCAATTCGACTGCGGTGGTGCGGTACCGAGCGGCGGCATGGAAGTGCAGCAGCAGCTCTTTGGCTTCGCGACGGAGGGCCACCACGTGTGTATCAAATGGTTGGGGCAATCGCTCCTCGAGGTATCGGAGGTCTGCCATGGGGGAGAGTTTGACCACTATTTCACTATTGGATGAATGGTCAGTGAGTCGGGGCAAGAGGGTGGTGATGTCGGGCGAACTCTCTTCTAACAAAAAGACGCGCCCTTCGGCGCCCGGTCTCCGGTCGGGATCGATGTAAATCAGCTCGGGTTGTAACAACCGGGCCAATTCCAACCCCTCGACTTCGGCTCTGCCGGTGTGACAAGTGATGTTGGACTGTCCGAGGTGTCGGAAGTTGTGCCGGGCGATATCGGCACGCTCCTCCGAGGCGTCTATGTAGGTGACGGCTCGGGCTTTTTGGGCAAAGGCATAACTGTCCGCTCCCATGCCTCCGCTCATATCGAGTACCCGCCAACCGTCCGCTGCGAAGCGACTCTTGTATAAGGCGGTCTCGGGGCCGGAGGCTTGCTCTACAATGACCGGCTCGGGGATAAAGAGGTCGGGGCAGTCCCACCACTCTTTCCATTTGACTTTGAGCTTTTGCCGCGCCTGTATGGCGTTGAGGGCTTCGGCCAAAGTATAGCCTTGGGGCGGTTGTTTTCCCCCCAAGGCTAATTTCCTTACATCTTCGTCCTTATGCGCCCATACGTAATCGATGAGCTCCCGACTTGGTTTCACTTTTTGGGGACGTAGGACTCTATCAGTTTGGCACCCTTTCCGGAGATTTTAAGGCCCTCAACAGAAGCGGGTACCAATAGCAATTGCCCCTTGGACAGTTGGTAAGTGTCGTTGACGGTGACCGCTCCATTGTCCACGAATAAGATGGTAAAGGAGTCGCGGGCCGATAGGTCCATTTGGTAATCGTCTGTCAACTGCAGCATACTTGTGCGGAAATAATCGCACTCCGCAAGCACTACCGGTGTGTCTGTCGCCTCTCTGTCATAAGGGGTGGCGCCGCTCTCCTTGACTTGGTAGTCAATCACCTTGGCGCCGTCCTCGATGTGCAGTTCGCGCTTATTGCCCTCGGCATCGGTGCGGTTAAAATCAAAAAGGCGGTAGGTGATCTTACTGGCCTGTTGGATCTCAAGGAGTAAGTTGCCGGCTCCGATGGTGTGTACTCGACCTGCGGGGAGGAAAAAGACATCTCCCGGATGGGGGGTGTGGCTCCCCAAGTACTCCATCACCTCGTCGCTCTTTACCAACTCGGGAAGTGCCTCTGCCGAGGTCTCTTTGGCCCACCCGGCGTAGATCTTGGCTCCGGGATCGCTGTCGAGGATGTACCACATCTCGGTTTTGCCGAGGCTGTTGTGTCGCGCTTTGGCATATTCGTCATTGGGATGCACCTGCACGCTGAGGTCTTGGCGGGAGTCAATCAGTTTGACCAATAACGGAAACCGGCCTCCGAAACGGTCATACACCTGTTGGCCCAATAATTCGGCACCGTATGTCTCGGTGATTTCGATCAGATTCTTGCCGGCCAGAACGCCGTTGGCCACCACAGAGGCATCGCCCTCCATAGCGGAGATCTCCCACGTCTCACCTATGCCGGGTGCGGGAGCTTCTTGCCCCTTGTATTTATAGATCTTGTCACCTCCCCAAATTGTTTGCTTGTAGACCTCCTTAAATTGTAGAGGGTATAGAGTTACTTTCTTATCCATTATATATTGATCAATCACATTTCTTAAGTATAAACGCTGTACGAGCGGGGATATAGAGACTGAGCCAGCCACGTCCGTCGTAGTTGAGTTCGGGATCCCATAGGGTGAAGTGCTCTACCGACTTATCGACCAAATCATATCCGCCGAACCGTTTTTCGTCCGTGCTGAGCAGGGTGGTGTACTTGCCCTGGGGAGCGGGAATGCGGTAGTCTACCACCGACTTGGTGGGGTGGAAGTTGTAGACGAATAGATAATCGCCGCGTTCGTAGGCCAGCACTTGATCCTCTTGTTTGTCCCAGATTTGTATCAGCGGAAGCTCTTGGAAGTTGACTTCGGAGCGGGTAAAGCTGATCAGTTCTTTGTCAAAGTCGCCGAGTTGGCCGTACTTGAGGAACCCGTTTTCCTCCAAGCTCCATTGTCTACGGGCGTACTTGTGGCTCCAATCGTTGCCCTCGCGGGGGAAATCAATCCACTCGGGGTGTCCGAACTCATTGCCCATAAAGTTGAGGTACCCGCCGTTGATTGTGGTGAGTGTCACCATACGTATCATCTTGTGCAAGGCGATCCCTCGGCTCACCGTCTCATTGTCGTCCGCCCGATCCATATGCCAGTACATCTCCCAGTCTATGAGTCGGAATATGAGGGTCTTATCGCCCACCAAGGCTTGGTCGTGGCTCTCGGCATAGCTGATGCTCTTTTCGTCTTGACGTCGATTGGTGGACTCCCACCAGATGGCGCCGGTATTCCAATACTCGTCCGGTTGTTCTTTGATCAGCTTGATCCAAAAGTCGGGGATATTCATAGCCAACCGGTAGTCAAATCCGTAGCCGCCTTGGCTTACGGGGAGGGCGATACCGGGCATACCGCTCACCTCCTCGGCGATGGTGAGGGCGTGGGGGTAGACTTCGTGGATCAGCTTATTGGCAAGGGTGAGGTAGGTGATGGCATCGGCATCCTCCTGCCCGTCGTAGTAGCTCTTGTAGGTACAGAAGTTGCGGTTGAGCCCGTGATCGAAGTAGAGCATGGAGGTAACGCCGTCAAAGCGGTAGCCGTCAAAGCCGAATTGCTCCATCCAATACTTGCAGTTGGAGAGTAGGAAGTGCAACACTTCGTTTTTGCCGTAGTCGAAGCACTTGGAATTCCACTGCGGGTGCTCGCCTCGGTCGCCGGCGTGGAAAAATTGGGTGGCGGTGCCGTCGTAGAGAGCGATACCCTCTACCTCGTTTTTGACTGCGTGGGAGTGGACAATATCCATAATCACCACCAACCCTAATGCGTGGGCTTGGTCTATCAATTCTCGCAACTCATCGGGAGTGCCGAAGCGAGAGGAGGGAGCAAAGAAATTGGAAACGTGGTAGCCGAATGATCCGTAGTAGGGATGCTCCATGATCGCCATCAGCTGCAAAGCGTTGTAGCCTTTTTCCGCCACTTTGGGCAGAACCGTCTCTTGGAACTCTCGGTAGGTGCCTACCCGCTCTTCCTCTGTAGCCATACCGATGTGGGCCTCATAGATGAGCAGCGGTTCGTCATTGATGACCGCCCTCGGGTGCTTCTGCACGTACGGCTCTCGAGGGTCCCAGACCGTGGCGCTGAATAGGTGTGTATCGGGGTCTTGGGTCACATAGGTGGCCCATGCGGGGATGCGCTCCCCTTCGCCTCCGTCCCATACCATATAGAGTTTGTAGTGATTGCCGTGGCGGAGTGCGTCGGCGGGCAGCCTCAGTTCCCACTCGCCGTGCTCTTTGGGCGCGAAAGCATAGGTCTCGGACTTTTGCCACCCGTTGCTGTCGGTCAATAGGTAGATGGCTGTGGCGTTGGGCGCCCACTCTCTGAGGATCCAGCCGTCTGCGGACTTGTGCAGACCGAAGTAGAGATGTCCGGTGGCAAAGTCGGAGAGTGATCCTCCGCTGTTGGCCGTCAGCTCCTGCTCCTTACGCAGCGCCGCTCGGTGTCTGTCGTTGATAATTTCTTTGTATGGCAAAAGCCAATGGTCACGCTCTATGATTCCAAGTTCTTCCATCCTCCTCAGTCTCTATATCTTTTGGTAATATCACCATAGTTGTCAATCCTGCGGTCTCTAAGGAAAGGCCACCAACGCCTGACCGTTTCGCTCCGCTCCATATCCACCTCTACCACAGTGGTGGCCTCGCTGTCGGTAGGCAGCATCTCCAGGATCTCGCCCTGCGGCCCTGCGACAAACGACTGTCCCCAAAAGGTGATGCCGCCCGTCACGCCCGACGGATCGGGCTCGTAACCGACACGATTGACCGCCACTACGGGGAGACCGTTGGCAACGGCGTGGCCCCGCTGTACGGTGGTCCAAGCCTCACGCTGACGTATCTGTTCCTCTTTTGTGTCGGTACTCTCGGTACCTATGGCGGTCGGGTAGATCAAAAGATCGGCTCCCGCCAAAGCCATCAACCGCGCGGCCTCGGGGTACCACTGATCCCAACAGACCAAGACGCCCAAACGACCCACGGAGGTATCGATGGGGTGGAAACCCATATCGCCGGGGGTAAAGTAAAATTTCTCGTAGTAGGCGGGGTCATCCGGTATGTGCATCTTGCGGTACTTGCCGGCGATGGCGCCGTCTTTCTCCATAACCACCGAAGTATTGTGGTACAGCCCGGTGGCTCTTTTCTCAAAGAGCGAGAGCACCAAGACCACTCCGGCTTGCTTGGCTATCTCTCCATAAAAATCGGTGCTCGAACCGGGAATAGGCTCCGCTTGGTCAAAGGTATGGACCTCCTCGGTCTGACAAAAGTAAAGACCCTCGTGCAACTCTTGGAGGACCACCAACTCCGCCCCCTCCTTGGCCAAGGCTATGATTTTTTCCGACAGTCGCCTCCGGTTGTCGGCTCTGTCCGCACTATTGTGCTGTTGTATGATTCCGATTTTCATCTCTCAAGCTCTCTGTAATGTATAAAACCTCGCGGCACCTGCATAGTGATGCAGTGCAGCGAACCGTGTTGCTGTACCAAAGCGGTACAGTCAATGCCGATCACTTCGTAGCCGGGCATAGCGTCTCGGATGATTGATAGGGCCACCTCATCTTGTGAGTCATTATATATAGGTACCAATACCGCTCCGTTGGTGATGAGGAAATTGGCGTAAGTGGCCGGCAGTCGACACCCCTCCTCATCGTACATGGGCGACGGGATGGGCAGCGGTATCAAACGGTAGGGGCGGCCATCTCCCGTGCGGAGGGATTGCAGCTCGCTCTCCAACCGCTTGAGCATCTCGTAGTGCCGCTCGGTGGGGTCGTCTGTGCTATTATAGAGTATGGTATCGTCATTAACAAAACGTGCGATGGTATCGATGTGACCATCGGTATCATCGCCGTCCATAGGCTCCGTCTGTTGCAAGTCGTGTACCAAGTTGACCCCCATACCGGGTTCGAAATAGCTCTCGTGCCGGCCGATCAAGAAGTTGGGGTTGCGATTGGCTTCCCAAAGCACCGAACTTGTGGTGAGTAGTTCGCCGCGACCGTTGACCTCCACCGCTCCGCCCTCCAAAATGGTATCCAAACGGTTGTGGTGCAGTACATCGACGGCAAAGAGCTGTTGTTCGAAGAAAAGCCTACGAACGGCGGTATTGTCCCAATTGGAGGCAAACTTGAGTCCCCAAGCGTTAAAGCCGTAGTCGTAGGCAACCATTTTACCGGATTTGTAGCCGAATAGCGGCATCACATCACGCATCCAAGTGTCGTTGAGCGGAAAATTGTCCTTGACTATCAGCTTGTGCAGCGGGTGTGTCCGCCAGCGGCGCAGCGCATCTTCCGGCAGCTCTACGATCTCATTGATGAGTAGCACTACATTGGTGTACCCCAACAGTCGGTCAATGATTTCGGTATAGCACTCGGTCACTTTGGGGAGGATGTACTCCCAATCCATAGTGGCGCTCGGCCACGCCAATATCACGGCATCTTGCGGGTACCACTCCGGTACCAACCCATCCTTAATCTCCCTTATCATCATCCTTTCTTGGATTTCTTGTTTATTTCTACAAATCTACCTATTTTCGTTCAATATCCTTAGTTTTTTAAGTTTCTCCTCCTTAGATAAGCGGCTGTCATACCTTTATATAGCGGCTGTTACCCCCGAGGGTTTGGCAAACCGATAGATAGAGGTCGATGTATTTAGAAATAAATTAAGTATCTTGCGTATACTAACGATTAGGTTATAATAACTATTAGAAATAGTGAAAGATATGAGACAGGGATTGAGCAATAAGATTGCACTCACTCGGGTTGAGGAAAGATTGTACAGACCCGCCAACGCTTATGAACACGGGGTATTGACCAGTTTTGAGCGAATACCGGTCGATATCTCGGTGACTCCCGAAGCGGCTTGCGAGACCATCGCCGACCAAATCTGCGAGGCGATAAAGACCAAGGGCGATCAGCCATTTACCTTGGTATTGTCGGGAGGCACGAGTCCGGAACCGCTTTACCAAGCCTTGATCAAAAGGTATCAAGCGGGGCAATTGTCGTTCCGTAACGTCCACCTTTTCCCTATGTATGAGTTTGTGCCTTTGGCATCTGAGGAGAGTGGCGTGATGGCACAGATACGCGAGCGACTGGCACAGCACTGTGATATCCCGGAGGCGAACATCCACGGTTTTGAGTCCAAACTGTCTACGGAGGGTGTGGGCGCCGCCATAAGGAGGTTTGAGTCAAAGATAGAGGAGCTGGGCGGTATAGACCTCCTCATCACCGGGGTAGGCAGACGCGGTTCCGTAGGTATCAATGCTCCCGGTACCGTATTTTCGCAGGCCACCCACCTGTCGGTACTCGATGCCACCTCTATCCAAGAGGCGGTGAGTACCTTTAACACCAAAGAGAATGTACCGCCTACGGCTGTGACTCTGGGGCTGAAGAACCTCAATGAAGCCAAGAAGGTGATCCTATTGGCGTGGGGCGAAGCCAAAGCGGAGGTGGTGCAAAGACTGGTAGAACAACCGGTGTCGGAGAATTTGCCGGCATCTTACTTCCAACAACACTCCAACGCCACGCTCTATACCGACCTGCCTGCCGCCGGGCTATTGACCCGCATCAATCATCCGTGGAAGGTGACCAGTGTCAAGTGGAACTCCAAACTGGTACGCCGCGCCATTGTCTGGTTGTGCCAGGAGACCGGCAAGCCGATACTCAAGCTGACCAATCAAGACTATTCGGACCATCAATTGGGCGAATTGCTGACGCTTTACGGTTCGGCATACAATGTTAATATCAAGGTATTTAATGACATCCAACATACCATCACGGGCTGGCCGGGCGGTAAACCCAACGCCGACGACAGTCACCGACCCGAGCGTGCCGAGCCGGCCCAAAAGCGGGTGCTGATCTTTAGCCCGCACCCCGATGATGATGTGATCTCTATGGGAGGTACATTCCGCCGTTTGGTGGTACAGGGGCACGATGTGCATGTGGCGTATCAAACCTCCGGCAATATCGCCGTAGGTGACGAAGATGTGATCAGGTACCTCGCCGTCTTGCGCAATATGGCCGAGCGTTTGGGTATGGAAGACTCCGAGCTCTACCGACACGCTGTAGACCTCCGTCGCTTCCTGTTGGAGGAGAAAGAAGAGGGCTCTATAGAGACGCCCGAGGTGCGATTTGTCAAGGGTACCATTCGTGTGGAGGAGGCCCGCACCGCCGACCGCTTTATCGGATTGGACGAGGATCATGTCCATTTCCTCAACCTACCGTTTTACGAGACCGGCGGTATCAAGAAAAACCCACCTACCCAAGAGGATGTGGATATTGTCATAGACCTCCTAAGGGAGGTAAAACCGCATCAAATCTTTGTGGCGGGCGACTTGGCTGACCCGCACGGCACGCACAAGGTGTGCCTGGATGTGGCTCTGGCGGCGATAGACGTGGTCAAGCATGACGATTGGTTTGATGATACTTGGGTCTGGATGTACCGAGGCGCCTGGGCGGAGTGGGAGATCGACCACATAGAGATGGCGGTACCGATGAGTCCCGAGGAGCTGAGGTTTAAGCGCAACAGCATCCTCAAACATCAGTCACAGATGGAGAGCGCCCCTTTCTTGGGAGATGACGAGCGTCTGTTTTGGCAACGTGCGGAGGATCGTAACCGCGCCACGGCACGTCTGTATCAAGACTTGGGCTTGGCAAGCTACGAAGCGATAGAGGCCTTTGTCCGCTATCACCCCGTAGACTAAATGATCCAACCCGATACACCCTACAAAATCTCCGCTCCGGTAACGCAGGGGGCAGTCGTGTCAAAAGGCATCGGTCTTAAGACTTTTATCCATTGGTTTCGAAAACAAAGTTGCCGTAAATGTGGTATCTTTGGCGTCCAATTGATAAACTATTAAAGATGTAATGATGGATAGAAAGATTTATGGCATCGCCCTGCTCTCAATCATCTTGGCGGGCTTTGCTTTAGGGGTATCGGGTTGCATCAAGTCCGAAGCTCCCAACGCCGAAGCGGATATTCTCTCTTTTGAGATAGACGATGATCTGCTGTTCTTGCCGGTAAAGTATACCAATAATACGATTGAAGTGACGGTCAACGGTTGGGCCGATGTCACCGCCGTCGCTCCCCGGATCACCGTCACGGAGGGGGCTACTATTGAGCCCGCCGCAGGTGTGGCCAGGGACTTTACCCAACCTCAGAAGTACACGGTCTATTCCGAAGACGGTCAATGGTCCAAGACCTATACAGTGACATTTAAGACGCCCTCCACCGAACAGCAACCGGTATGGAAGTACAGTTTTGAAGGGGTCAAGTATGTCAGTGCCGACGAAAGCGAGACCGACAACAGCAAGAAAGAGTTGGTGATTATCGAGGTCGACGCGGAGGGCAACGAAACCGAGGAATGGCAAAGCGGTAATATCGGCGCCCTATTCACCGGTCAGCCGCCCTACACCGATTTGGTTCCGGAGGGTGTTGAGGGCAACGCCGTCAGATTGAAGACCGCCAGTACCGGTCCTTTTGGTGCGATGGTTGGCGCTCCGATTGCTGCAGGCAGTCTGTTTTTGGGGGAGGTTGATCGGGTCAATCTTCTTTTTGATCCTCTCAAGGCGACTCACTTTGGTATCCCCTTTTTCCAAGAGCCGCTCTATCTGACCGGGCATTACAAGTACCGGGCGGGAGATAAGGTGACCGACAAAGCGAATAAGGAGCTACCCGGAGTCACCGATACTTTTGGATTTTATGCTGTATTCTTTGAGGTGACCGACGAGGTGATGTGGTTGGACGGTACCAACGTCCCTTTTGCCGAGAACCCCAGCGATCAGATTATTGCCGTTGCCCAACTGACTGACAAACAGGTGAGCGATGAGTGGATTTATTTTAATATCCCTTTCGTCTTCAAAGAGGGCAAATCGATTGATAGAGAAAAGTTGGAAAACGGTGATTATCGCCTCTCTATTGTCGCTTCGTCGAGTGTCGATGCGGATAAATTCATAGGGGCGGTAGGCAGCACACTCTGGTTGGACGAACTTCAACTCTTTTGTAAATAATTAGTTATGAGTAAGATACTATACATATTTGCACTGATGCTACTCGGGGGATGGAGTTTGCAAGCCCAAACGGACAATGGTTCGGACGGGTTTATCAGAACCGCGAACGGCTGGGAGTTTGAGATAAAAGCGGCGGTCAACTTTGTTGGCGGTACCGCTCCGATGGGATTGCCGCAAGAGATTAGATCGATAGATGGGTACAATCCTAAGTTTGGCGGCTCTTTTGAGGGAGTGGCGACCAAGTGGTTCGGCACTGATCGTCAAGTGCCGGAGTGGGGTATATCGGCTGGTCTTCGACTTGAGAATAGGGGCATGAATACCAAAGCGACGGTCAAGAATTTTAGGAACTCCGTACCGGTTGATAATACCTACTTGGTAGGCTATTGGACCGGCAAAGTGGAGATGGACTACGCCTCTACACTTTTGAGTCTGCCGATCTTGGGGCACTATCGTTTTAATCCCGATTGGAAGGTACGCAGCGGTCTCTATCTCGCCTATCAGATCGACGGCAAGTTTGGAGGATCGGTCTATGACGGCTACTTCCGCGAGGGATCACCCGTAGGGAACAAGACCATCTTTGGCGCGGACCAAAGCGCCCTCTATGACTTTTCCGAAGATATGCAGCGGTGGCAGTGGGGTTTGCAGATGGGCTTCTCCTGGAGAGCGTACAAGCACTTCCATGTCAATGCCGACTTTAATTGGGGATTTTCCAATCTCTTTAAGCGGGACTTCAACGTCTTTGACTTCAAGATGTACCCCATCTACTTGCAAGCCGGCTTCGGTTACCAATTCTAACGCGGGTACCATACAGCCCCATTTTCAATTATCTATAAACCCCTGCCGGTACGCACCGACAGGGGTTTTTGAAAATAAGTGCGGCCCCCTTACGAGCCGTCAGCCGAAACATTCGCTTAGATATCGCGTCGCTATTACGCCTCACGGGGTATTAACCGGGCAATCTCGGCGGCTACGCGCTCAATATCCGCATCGGTAGTCACCGTCTCGGCATCTACCGTGATATCGGCCTGTTCATAATAGGGCAACCGTTGTTGGAGGGTCTCCTGTACATATTGCCGTACCCCTTCCTTGTCCAATCCCTCAACCGCGGGACGCTCGTCACGGTATTGGTACAGGCGTTCGGTGAGGGCCTCTTCGGATGCCCGGAGATAAACCACCGTGCCGCGCGCTTTCATCGTCTGCATATTATCGTCGTGGCAAGCCAAACCGCCGCCCGTTGCGATGACCGCATCTTGGACCAACGCAAGCTCGAGGAGAATCACTTTTTCCCGCTTTCTAAACTTATCGATACCGCAAGTACTGATCATATCGGAGATGGTATTGTGGTACTTAAACTGCAAATAACCGTCGGTATCGATAAAGCGAAGGTTGAGGAGCTCCGCCACTTTCTTACCGATAGTTGTCTTGCCCACAGCCGGGAATCCTATCAAAAATATCGGTTTCATATCTGTCAGTATAAAAAAGCCCATGACCCACTCAGAGTATCGACTCCATCTCTACTCCAAGGGGGTCATGGGCTGAGTGATGATTACTTGACTAAGGTCAGTTCGTCAATCAGGTAGTCGGCCTTGCCCCAGTGCTGTATAGCCCAAAGGACGTAGCGGATGTCTACGCTGATGGTGCGTTGTAGATCCGGCTCAAACTCTATGTCGCCGCTCATCGCCTCCCAGTTGCCGTCAAAGGCGAGACCGATGACGTTGCCGTCTCCGTCAAAGACCGGACTACCGGAGTTACCGCCGGTGATATCGTTGTTACTGATGAAACAGAGGTGCAGGTGGCCATCTTCGTCGGCGTAGTTACCAAACTCCTTGTTGCGCATCATCTCGAGTATCTCGGGTTGTACCGCAAACTCGCTGCTGGTGCTGTCCTCCTTCTCCAATACCCCTTGCTCGGTGGTGTAGTACTCGTACCACGCACCGTCATAAGGGCGGTAACCGCCTACCGAACCGTAGCTGAGTCGCATAGTAAAGTTGGCGTCGCTCGGCAAGTACTCATCGCTCATCTCTTGCAGACCGGCCATAAACAGACGTCGACCCTTTTGATATTGGTTGATATAGGAATTCAGTTCTTTATATACTTTACGTACCTGTGCCATATAGCTTTTAGTGATCACTACGGCAGGATCGGTGTCGTGAGCCGCCGCCAGCATCTCATAGTTTTTGAGGGCCTCGATCATACGGTCTTTGAAGAGCACAACCGAATTGTCATATACATAATCGGCATAGGCATCAAAGTTCCCGTTGTACTGTGTCTCTATCTCTTCGAATATAGAGGGCAGATACTCCGCATCCACCTTCTCTTTGGTCACCTTGAGCATAGCGGGGAGCGTAGCCCTACCCACCTTGGTGCTAAAGTCTTTGTACAGAGCATCGGCATCAAACTTGGTGATGTCTTCCGAAGGCTTGGCGGTGAAGCGCGCCATCTCGGTGCCGCTGAGCGCCTCCGTGAGGATGGTGGCGTTGTAGTACAATTTGCCCATCGCCTCTAAAGGTATTCTGAGGCTGTCCAATACAAAACCGTACTTCTCTACACGCGCCTGATCTGCCGCCACCCAGTCGGCAAAGCGGCGTTCCTGATCCCGTTTGCTCTCTACCACGTTGAGGCGGGTCAGTCCTCTATTCATACCGATAGAGTTTTTCCAGTAGTTAGAGCTACCCGCATACTTGCTGGCGTACTGGATACGTATGGCTTGGTCCGCCTCCATATGCTCCATCCATATGCCTTGCTTGATACCGCGGACAAGGATGCGAGGCTCGTTTTGGTTTTCCATCCGATTGATCACACCCCAAGAACTGAGGTAGCGATCGGTGCTGCCTGGGAAGCCGATAGTCATAGCGTAGTCGCCGTCCTTGATGCCGCGGAGAGATACAGGGGCGAAGTGACGGGGGCGATAAGGTTGGTTGGAGGCCGAGTAGTCGGCAGGCTTATTGTCCTTATCGGCGTAGACGCGGAATACCGAGAAGTCATTGGTGTGACGGGGCCACATCCAATTGTCAGTGTCTGCACCAAACTTACCCATAGAGGTAGGGGGCGCCAATACCATTCGTACATCGGTAAAGACGTCGTAGACTACCAAGTAGTATTTATTATTCTCGTAAAATGGATAGACCTCCGCCTCTACATGAGGGCTTCCTTTGTACTTAGTCGCCAACAAAGAGGCCGCCATCTCAATGTTTTGCATACGCTGTATTTCCGATTCGTTGCCGGTGAGCGATGCCAGTACTTCGCTGGTAACATCGATAAACTCTCTCAGGTACTTTACCTTAAGTCCCGGTATCGGCAGCTCGTCCGACTGTTTGTGGGCCACAAAGCCGTCACGCAAATAGTCGTGCTCCACGCTACTTTGGCTCTGTATAGAGCGGTAGCCGCAGTGGTGGTTGGTAAATAGCAATCCTTGATCCGAAACCGTGATAGAGGTACAGCCGTTATCAAAAATAGCAACAGCGCTGGAGAGACTGCTGCCGTCGGCACTAAATAGTTGTTCGGCAGTGAGGTTGAGACCCAGCTCGCGCATACGATCCATATTCTCCTGCTTGATCGAATTGATGAGGTACATACCCTTATCCGCCTTAGCCAAAGGGGCCAACAGCATTAGGGCAGACAACACCAATATGACTCTAATCTTTTTCATAAGGTAGTTTTAATGTATAACGTCAATATATAATGTATAGTATCATTACCACAAATCTACCTATTTTTTGAGACCTGTTTTACAGTTACAATACACCACCTTATAAACCCCGCTGTATACGAAAAAAGATCAAGGTAAATATGACCTTGATCTTTTTTACAGTACAAAATGTATAACACCTAAACACAATAAATAGGGTGAACGACGGGGTTCGAACCCGCGACAACTGGAACCACAATCCAGGGCTCTACCAACTGAGCTACGTCCACCATCTCGCAATCGCTTAAATTGCAACGGCAAAGATACATAATATTTTGATATTACAAAAACATCAACGCCGCCGGGTCACTCCTTTTTTCGTGTGGGTGGGAGATAAGGGCTCTCTCCGTGTCGGTGCCTCGCAGTGGTTATAAATTAACGACGCACCATATATATTGGGTGCGATGGTTGGTGCGACCTAAAGGTCGGAAGGGAAGGGGTGACCTGTTTTCCCGAGGTCAGAAGGGTCTATCGGCTGGCGCCGACAGCCCCTTCTGACACACGGGCTAGTGAGATTCGACCCCTCCGGGGTCGCCGTCGTTTCGATCATTCGTGCTATATATATACGTAAAACGAATGGGAGCCGCCGTTGTTTCGATTGTTCGTGTCATATAAATAGGTGAAACGAATGGGAGCCGCCGTTGTTTCGATTATTCGTACCATATATATATGTGTGATATGATGGGGGTCGCCGTTGTTTCGATTGTTCGTGTCATATAAATAGGTGAAACGATACGGGTCGCCGTCGTTTCGATCATTCGTTCCATATATACGTTATCCGATGGGGTCGCCGTTGTTTCGC
>JAUNLZ010000001.1 GCA_030532005.1 Porphyromonas sp. | reverse complement strand
GGGAACAGATGTCATCAAACGATATTCGACCTTTAGGTCGCACCACCCATCGCACTCTATATATATATATATGGAATGAGGGTGTACCAAAACGATAGTTTCGATACACCCTCAAGGCATTGTTTATACTGACGGATGGTTATTTGGACAACCAGTCGTATGCGTTGGTAAACATTGAGAACCACGGTGTCACCTCATCTTGTCTATCCTCGGGGTAGTAGGCGCATTGCCAAGGGAAGATGCTGCGCTCGGGGTGGGGCATCATCGCCAAGTGTCTGCCGTCTGCATTGGAGAGGGCGGCGATGGCTCCGACCGAACCGTTAGGGTTGGCGGGATATTCATCGTAGCTGTATGTGGCGACAATGTTGTACTTATCCTGAGTGTATGGGAGGCTAAAGCGACCTTCTCCGTGTGCCACCCAGCATCCCATTGTGGTGCCGGCCAGTGATTTTAAGAATACGGAGTTATTTTCCGGAATGGTGAGGGAGACAAACGCACTCTCAAACTTGCCCGAAGCGTTGTGCGTCATACGGTGCTTCTCCTCGTGTTCGGGGTAGAGCAATTCCAACTCAGACATCAGCTGACAGCCGTTGCAGATGCCTAATGAGAGGGTGTCGGGGCGGGCGTAAAAGCGACTGAGCGCTTGTTGTGCGAGGTCGTTGAATTTAAATCCTGCCGCCCAACCCTTGGCGCTGCCCAATACGTCGGAATGCGAAAAGCCCCCGCAGAAGACGATCAGTCGGACATCGTCCAAGGTCTCTCGGCCGGTCATCAAGTCGGTCATATGGACATCCTTGACATCGAAGCCGGCAAGGTAGAGGGCGTATGCCATCTCTCGTTCGCCATTGGTACCCTTATCGCGGATGATTGCGGCTGTGATACCGCCCTTGCGGTCGGCATCTATGACGGGACGTGCGGTGTTTAGGGTGTTGGTAAACTCAAACTTGAGCGGTTGTTTACCGCGGTTCTTGACCCTAAGGCTTGCCTCCTCGGCACGGGTCTGGAATGGCTCCAAGCTGTCGGTTGCCACGCTCCATTGGTCGAGCAACTCTTGTTGTGTCCATTGTACATCCAAGTCTTGGCTCTTGATATTGAGCAAAGGGGTATCGGTCGTCTCCGCCATCAGCTGATAACGGATGCTCTTCTCATTGAGAAATCCTTCGAAAGCGGTACTGTCGGAGGTAAAGAGGAGCAGACCGCAATTCTCTACAAAGAGCGACTGCGCCAGCTCTTGATCCGGTTGTTGTAGGGTCAGTCCGCCTCTGCCGTTGGCCAACATCATCTCTATAAGCGCGGTGATGACTCCGCCCGCCGAGATATCGTGCAGTGCGGTGACCAAGCGGTTGGCGATCATACTCTGTACCGCATCGTAGGCACGCTTAAAGTAGTCAGGGTCGGCAATGTCGGGGACCTGCGCTCCCACCTTGCCGAGGGTCTGATAGAGTGCCGAACCGCCGAGTGTGGGGGCGGTGCTTGAGAAGTCGACCTTATATATCTTGCCTTTGCCGTACCAGGCGGGACCTACAATATCCTTGACGTCGGAGACTTCGCCCGCCGCCGAAACAATCAGAGTGCCGGGAGCCAACACCTTTTTGCCATCGGGATATTTCTGTGTCATCGAGAGGGAGTCTTTGCCGGTAGGGATGTTGACACCCAACGCTTTGGCAAAATCCGAAGCGGCCTCCACCGCATTGTACAGACGTGCGTTTTCGCCCTCGTTGCGGCAGGGCCACATCCAGTTGGCGGAGAGAGAAACCGATTTGAGTCCTTCTTTGAGCGGCGCCCCGATCAGATTGGTCAGCGCTTCGGCAATTGCCACACGTGAGCCGGCGGGAGCGTCGGCAAGGGCCACCTGTGGTGCGTGCCCGATGGCTGTGGCGATTCCGGCTTTGCCTTGGTAGTCCAACGCCACGGCTCCGAGGTCTGAGACAGGCACTTGGAGCGGACCCAATGTTTGTTGGCGTGCCACCTTGCCGGACACAGAGCGATCCACCTTATTGGTGAGCCAATCTTTACTGCCGACCGACTCGAGGGCAAGGACGTTTCGGAGGTTTTCCTTAAACCTTTGGGCGGAGAGGAGTGTCGCCTCGGGATCCGAGAAGTGTCTCGTTAGGGTATGGTCGGTCATCACTGTTTTGGGTGCCGAACCGAAGAGGTGTTGCAGCTTGAGGTCAAACGGCTTGACCCCGTCTTTTTGCTCAAACGTCAGCTCCATATCGCCGGTCGCTTCTCCCACCACGTAAAACGGTGCTTTCTCTCGCTCGGCAATCTTCCGCAGGCCGTCTATATCGCCCGGCTTGACCAATAAGCCCATCCGCTCCTGACTCTCGTTGGAGATCAGCTCTTTGGCGGAGAGCGAAGGGTCGCCCACCGGCAGTTGATCCATATATATTTTGCCTCCCTGGGTCTCCACTAACTCGCTGAGGCAATTGAGGTGACCGCCGGCACCGTGGTCGTGTATCGATACGATGGGGTTGATGTCGCCCTCCGCCAAAGCGCGTATCACGTTGGCGACCCGCTTTTGCATCTCCGGATTGGAACGCTGTATGGCATTGAGCTCGATGGCGTCTTCGTACTGGCCGGTATTGACCGACGACACAGCGCCGCCACCCATACCGATACGGTAATTATCGCCGCCCATCACTACGATTTTATCGCCCGGTACCGCCTCGCCTTTGAGGGCGTCTCGCTCCGTGGCATAGCCGATGCCGCCGGCCAGCATGATCACCTTGTCATAGCCCCAAGTGTCGCCTTGCTCTTGGTGTTCAAAGGTGAGCAGCGAACCATTGATCAGCGGTTGACCGTACTTATTGCCAAAGTCGCTGGCCCCGTTGCTGGCCTTGGTGAGCAGCTCTTGCGGAGTTTGATAGAGCCAGGGGCGTGCCGTGATCTCTTTTTCCCAAGGGTGTCCGCCTCGACGTGTGTAGGGGGTCATATAGACTGCGGTCCCCGCCAATGGCATACTGGCCCTGCCGCCTGCCAGACGGTCGCGTATCTCGCCGCCCGAACCGGTTGCCGCCCCGTTAAACGGTTCGACCGTTGTGGGGAAGTTGTGTGTCTCTGCCTTGAGGGAGAGAACCGACGGTACGCTCTTGGTCCTAAAGAAATCCGGTGCGGCGGCGCTCTTAGGGGCAAAGATCTCTACTTCGGGACCTTTATTAAAGGCGACATTGTCTTTGTAAGCCGACACCAAATTGTTGGGATGTTCGGCGGAGGTCTCTTTGATCATAGCAAAGAGCGAACGCTCCTTTTCCTCTCCATCGATGACAAAAGTACCTCCAAAGATTTTGTGTCTGCAGTGTTCGGAATTGACTTGAGAAAAGCCAAACAGCTCGCTGTCAGTGAGCGGGCGACCCAATTCGCGGGCAACCCCCTCCAAGTACTCGACCTCTTCTTCGCTCAGGGCCAATCCTTCCGCGTCGTTGTAGGCGCGAAGATCTTGGACCTCTATGATCTTTTCCGGTTCGCGTGTATCGCTAAATACCGTGGCAGAGAGTCCCTCATATTTGCGAAGCAACATCCTGTCAAATACGGTATCCGCCTCCGCCGGCACAAAGAACTCAATACGATCGATGCCCAAACGATTGCCGATACCCATGTTGCGGGTGATCTCAACTGCCGTGGTGCTCCAAGGGGTGATCATCTCGGCGCGGGGGCCGATATAGTAGCCGGTCAGCGTCTCGGCCTCCACCTGCCGAGCTCCGTCAAACAGCCAAGTCAGTGCCGCCGCATCATCCCCTGTGATGGGTTGGGTATGCCGTACTGCAAATATCTGTCGGTCACTCCCACGATAAAAGGTCATTTTCTTCATCTCTCCGCTATCCAATTAGTTAGTCGTACGTATGTTATTTCCGTTTACAAATTTACCCAAAATCTAAGTAACAGCCTCCCGCTCTCTTATCGCTACTTGAGTTGGCCTGTGTTTGCTCTATATTCGAAATCGTAGGGCGGTTATTTCTACAGCGTTAGCTAATTTTTTGGTACCTTTGTGTCGGAATGGTTGATGAGGGGACTCGGAAGCGGTCTTCTCATCTTTGTGCATACCTATTTTTATGATTGAGAAAAAAGATATAGAGCAGATAGTGGCGGCATTTACGGAGCTGCACCCCGGGTATTTTGCGGTGCGGGTCGAGATCAGCGGCGCCAATAAAATAGAGGTGGAGGTGGATCATGACACCGACCCGGTGGATATTGATACTATCGTTGCTCTGACCAAACATATAGAGGGGGCGTTGGATAGAGACCAAGAGGATTTTGAATTGGAGGTCTCCAGTGCCGGTCTCACCACTCCGTTGGAGGGTGTACGTCGCTACCGTAAGTTTGTGGGGAAGGAGTTGGAGGTGCTTCTCAAAAAGGGGGTGAAGGAGGTGGGTGTACTGCAAAGTGCGGACGATAACGGTATCGTGCTGACTGTCACTCGGATGGAAAAGCCCGAGGGAGAGCGTCGCAAACGTGCCGTGGAGCATCAGCTTGATATCGCCTACGCGGATATCAAACGCGCCACCTATTTATTGAAAGTTTAAGAAGATCAGATCACGAGCCTGACGGCTTTGAGAGTGGTCATAGGACTGCTTGGGGTCAGATGCTCACTAATAGACATTATATGGCTAAGAAAAAGGAACCGACTATGATGGAAGCCCTGACCGAATATATGGGGCTCAAAAACATCGACGAGGATACGATGGTTAAAGTGATGGAGGAGTCTTTGCGTAATGTAATAGCAAAGATGTTTGGTACCGACCATAACTTTGACGTGATCGTCAACCCTATGAAGGGTGACTTGGAGATCTGGCGCCGTCGTATCGTGGTGTCTGACGGTGAGGTCGAGAATGAGATGCAACAGGTCTCGATCGGTGAGATCCGTGCCTTGGGCGAAGAGGACTTGGAGTTGGGTGAGGAGTATATTGACGAGGTGAAGTTTGAGAAGTTCGGTCGTCGTGCCATTCTTAACCTCAAACAGTCGCTCAGCAGCAAGGTGATGGAGCTGGAGAAGGATACCCTCTATGCCAACTATAGTAAGCGTGTGGGTGAGATGATCAGTGCCGAAATCTATCAGGTGTGGAAGAAGGAGATCTTGCTGATGGATGATGAGGAAAATGAGCTGATACTCCCCAAGTCTTTGGCTATTCCGCGTGACCGTTTTAAGAAAGGTGACCGCATCAATGCCATCATAGAGCGGGTGGAATACAATAACAACAACCCCAAGATCATCTTGAGCCGTGTTTCTAACCAGTTTATGATCCGCCTCTTTGAGCGTGAGGTGCCAGAGGTGGTTGACGGTTTGGTGACCATCAAGGCGGTGGCGCGCATACCGGGTGAAAAGGCGAAGGTGGCGGTTGAGAGCTACGATGACCGAATTGACCCCGTAGGCGCCGTAGTGGGTGTACGCGGCAGTCGTATCCAAGGTGTGGTGGCTGAGTTGTGCAACGAGAGCATCGACGTCATACAGTACACTGCCAATCCGATACTTTTCGTGCAGCGTGCCTTGGCGCCCGCCAAGAATATGGAGGTCAAACTACATGAGGATACCAAGCGTGCCGATGTCTTCCTCAATAAGGATCAGATCTCCGAAGCGATCGGTAAAGGCGGTAAAAATATCAAGTTGGCCACTATGTTGACCGGCTTTGAGATTGATATCTACCGCGACGAGAGTCAGAATATGGATATGAGTGACCTTTTCCTTACCGAGTTTGACGATGAGATTGACGGCTGGGTGATTGATACCTTTAAGGGTATCGGCTGTGAGACCGCCAAGTCGGTACTTCGTCGCTCCAAGGAGGAATTGATCAGAGCCACTGACCTTGAGGAGAGCACCATTGACAATGTGGTGCAGATACTGATGACGGAGTTTGATGATAACGAACTGCCTGACGATCAATACGGCCACTTGCCTCCACGTGACCCGAGGTACTATGAAGAGTATGCGGAGGAGGAGCCGATGGAGGATGTTGTAGACGGTACAGAGGAGACCAACGAAGAAGAGGAGGAGGAACAATAATAAGAGCGAAAAGAGGAAAGGAGAATATGCCCAGCATAAAAATAAGCAAAATAGCCAAGGATTTGGGTGCCGGATTTAAGCCCATCGTCGACTTTTTGAATGAAAAAGATGAGACGAAGGGATACAACCCTAACAGCAAATTGACAGCTGACGAAGTGAAGTCTGTGGTTAATCGTTTCGGTCGTGAACTTTCGCCCGAGCAGCGTCAAAAGCTGATCGAGGGCTACACTTCAGGTGCTGCGTCTAAGTCGGAGGTTAGCAACAATAGCAAGGCTACCCAACCGTCTGTGACCAAGGATGCGGGAGCTAAGGCTCAAGAGCAACCCCAACAAGATAGTGAGGTGGGACTCAAAGTGCTGGGTAAGGTGGAGTTGGATGCCAAAGGGAATGTGATAGCACCGGCCGAATCTAAACCGGAGCCTAAACCGGAGGTGAAACCGGAACCTAAGCCGGAGCCTAATCCTAAGAAAAAGACTCAACATAAACAAGAGCTCAAACAGGAGACAACTCAGAACCTAAGACGGAGTGTAAACCGGATCCAAAGCAGGAGCCTAAACCGGAACCGAAGCCGTATGTGATTCCGGAAGCCTAGCCGGATCCCAAGCCGGAGCCTAAACCGGAGACAAAGGTACAAGAACCCCAAGCTGAGGTGGCTAAAAAGGTGACTCCAAAGTCGGAAGTTCGCAAACAGGAGTCCCCTAAGAAAGAAGGGACGAAACAGGAGATGCCTAAGGTGGAGGCTCCTAAAACTAATAAGTCCGAACCGGCTGTGACTAAACCGGTCGATAAACCGATTATCAAACCTACCAAGCCGACCAAGATAGAAGCCGAGGAGAAGAGTGCTCCTGCCGAGAGCAGTAATGTCACTCGTCTCGGTACGCCGGATGTGGGAGTGACGGTTGTGGGCAAGATTGACCTCTCTTCGTTTGAGGAGAAGAAGAAACCTGCCAAGCGTCGCGAACGTAAGCGTATCCGTGGCGGTAAGGTGGATGTGGAGCAGGAGGGCAAGAAGCAAAATAATGCCCAAGGCGCCAAGTCCAACCGCACCGGCAACAAGCAACAAGGAAATAAGGAGGGGCAGAATAATAATAACCGCAACGCGAGGAACAACAATCGCAATGCCGAGGCAAAGACCCAACAGCGACAGGAGAAGGGTCGGAAGGCCAAACGTAAGGCAAAGCAGCAAGAGAAGCCGGAAATCACTCAGGAGGATATCCAGAAGCAGATCCGCGAGACGATGGCGGCTATCCAAGGCGGTAGACGTAAGGGTACTACTCAAGCGGCCAAGTACCGTAAGGAGAAACGAGAGGCCCACCGCCGTGAGATGGATGCCGAGGAGCAGGCACTCAGACAGGATAAGACTTTGCAGCTGACGGAGTATGTTACCGCCAATGACTTGGCACAGATGATTGATGTGCCGGTCAATGACATTATCATGATCTGTTTTAACCTTGGTCTGATTATTTCTATCAACCAAAGGTTGGAGAAAGATACCATAGACATCATCTTGGATGAGTACGGCTATCAACCTGAGTACGTTGAGGCCCAAGTCCTTGATATGATTGAGGTGGAGGATGACGAGGAAGAAGATCTATTGCCTCGCGCCCCTATCGTAACGGTGATGGGTCACGTAGACCACGGTAAGACTTCGCTCTTGGATGCCATCCGCAATGCCGACGTCATCAATACTGAGGCGGGCGGTATCACCCAACATATCGGTGCTTATAGCGTGACTCTTGGAGATGGTCGCAAGATTACTCTCCTTGATACTCCGGGTCACGAAGCCTTTACGGCGATGCGTGCGAGAGGTGCCAAGGTGACCGACATCGTGATTATTGTAGTGGCGGCGGATGACGGTGTGATGCCACAGACCAAGGAGGCGCTCAGCCACGCTTCGATAGCCGGGGTGCCTATTGTCTTTGCCATCAATAAAATTGATAAGCCGCACGCCAATCCCGACAAGATCAAAGAGGAACTCGCCAACCTCAACTACTTGGTGGAGGACTGGGGCGGTAAATATCAAAGCCAGGAGATTTCCGCTAAAAAGAATATCGGTATACACGAACTTTTGGAGAAAGTGCTCCTCGAGGCTGAGGTGATGGATCTCAAAGCCAACCCTGATAAAAAGGCTGTGGCGTCGGTACTCGAGAGTACCATGGAGCAAGGCAGAGGCTACACCACCAAGGTTTTGGTACAGGAGGGTACATTGCATATGGGTGATTACATCCTTGCGGGCGCCAACTTCGGTAGGGTCAAAGCGCTCTTTAATGAGCGGGGTCAAAATGTAGAGTCTGTGGGGCCGTCGGAGCCGGTCAAAGTACTCGGACTCAACGGTGCTACACAGGCGGGTGAGGTGATGAATGTGCTCGACACCGAGCAGGAGGCGAGGGATATAGCTACCCGCCGCAGTCAACTCAAACGCGAACAGCGAGAGCGGACACAGCACTTGCCGTCACTGATGGATCTCAGCCGTCGGATTGCCGAGGGCAATGTGCAGGAACTCAATATCATCGTCAAAGGTGATATGGACGGTTCGGTTGAGGCGCTGTCAGACTCTATCGTCAAGCTCTCTACAGAGGAGATCAAGGTCAATGTCATCCACAAGGGTATCGGTCAGATTACCGAGAGCGATGTGATCTTGGCTTCGGCGTCCGATGCCATCATCATCGGTTTCCAAGTACGTCCGGCTCAGGGTGCCAAGCGTATGGCGGAAAACGAGGGTGTGGAGATCCGTACCTACTCTATCATCTACGATGCGTTGGATGATGTCACCACAGCGATGGAGGGTATGTTGTCGCCTGAGATCAAGGAGCGTGTCACCGCCAATATCGAGGTGCGTGAGACCTTCAAGGTATCTAAGGTGGGTACCATTGCCGGTTGTTATGTGGTGGAGGGCAAAGTCTCTCGCACCGATAAGATCCGCGTGATCCGCGACGGTGTGGTGGTCCACACGGGAGCTTTGGGTTCGCTCAAACGCTTCAAGGACGATGTCAAAGAGGTGGTGGCCGGCTTGGAGTGCGGTCTGAATATTGAGAATTACAACGACGTACAGGTCGGTGATATCATCGAAGCGTACGAAGAAACCAAGGTGGAACGTAAACTTTCATAACATCATATATATATGAGGGGGTTGGTAGACCATTGCCAACCTCTTCTTTTATCTCCTGACAAGTATGCACTGGTTAGATATCACGCTCCTGGTCATCTTGGGCATCTCATTGCTCCGAGGTTACAGGAGCGGTTTTATTTTCCAAGCCATCCAATTGGGAAGCATCATTTTGGCGTGGCTGTTGGCGGCACCCATCTCTAAGGTGTTGGTAGATCTGCTCTCCAACAAGGGGGTGACCGTCACCGTCGGTTGGATCACTTGGCTCATCTCATTTGTCATAGTAGTCTATCTGAGCCGACTCCTATTGCGATTTTTCCTCAAAGGCGTTGACGCCGTATTGGGTGGACTCAATAAGTTTGCCGGAGCTTTGCTCTCCTTGGCGGTCACCACCATGATGTCGGTGATCCTCCTCAATTTCTACAGTTCGCTCAGTCCGAGATACGGCTGGCCCGCCGTCTTGCAAGAGTCTTCTATAGCCACGGAACTCCAAAAGATGGGCGAAACAATATTACCCACTCGTCTGTTAATCCAAAGAGGAGTGGAAGAGCATTTATCTCCGCAGGGAGAGAGTACACCGACCGACACAACACAGTATGCAATATGAGTGAAAGTTTTGATGATATAATTGATAAAGTCACACAGTCGGAATATGAATACGGCTGGACGACCGATGTAGAGACGGAGTATATACCCAAAGGACTGACGGAGGAGACCATACGGCTGATCTCGAGTAAGAAGGACGAACCGGAGTGGATGTTGGAGCGACGCTTGGAGGCTTACCGCCATTGGCTCACGCTCGAGATGCCCGATTGGGCGCATCTCGATCTGCCGGAGATCGATTTCCAAGAGGTGATTTACTTTGCCCAACCCAAGCAGAAAAAGGGGGAGGACGAACCTATGGATCCGGAGTTGGAGCGGACGTTTGAGAAACTCGGTATCCCGATCAATGAACGAAAGGCGCTCGCCGGCTATGCGGTTGACGCCGTGGTAGACAGCTCTTCGGTTCGCACCACATTCCGAGAGACCCTGGCGGAGAAAGGCATCATCTTTATGTCTATCAGTGAGGCGTTGAGAGAGTATCCCGAGTTAATCAAAAAGTACTTGGGTACCGTGGTGGGCTACAAAGATAATTTCTTTGCTTCGCTCAATGCCGCGGTCTTCTCCGACGGCTCTTTCGTCTACATCCCCAAAGGGGTTCGTTGTCCGATGGAGCTGAGTACCTACTTCCGTATCAACGCTATGAATACCGGACAGTTTGAGCGTACTTTGATAGTCGCCGACGAGGGGGCCTACGTCAGTTACTTGGAAGGCTGTACCGCACCGATGCGTGATGACAACCAGTTGCACGCCGCTGTGGTAGAGATCATAGCGGAAAAGGATGCGGAGGTCAAATACTCTACTGTCCAAAACTGGTACCCCGGTGACAAAGAGGGCAAAGGGGGTATCTATAACTTCGTTACGAAGCGTGGCATCTGCAAGGGCGACCGCTCCAAGATCTCTTGGACGCAGGTGGAGACCGGATCGGCCATCACCTGGAAGTACCCCAGCTGTATCCTCCAAGGCGACGACTCGGTGGGGGAGTTTTACTCCGTTGCCGTGACCAACAATTACCAACAGGCCGACACCGGTACCAAGATGATCCATTTAGGCAAAAATACCCGCAGTCGCATCGTTTCCAAAGGTATATCGGCAGGTTTTAGTGAAAACAGTTATCGAGGTTTGGTCAAGATCAGCAGTAATGCTCAAAATGCCCGTAACCACTCACAGTGCGACAGTTTGCTGATCGGGGACAAGTGCGGAGCGCATACCTTCCCCTACGCCGAGGTACACAACCCGTCCGCCATCATCGAGCATGAGGCGACCACCTCCAAAATCTCCGAGGACCAACTCTTTTATTGCAACCAGCGGGGCATCCCGGTAGAGGAGGCGGTAGGATTGATCATCAACGGTTATGCCAAAGAGGTGATGAATCATCTGCCGATGGAGTTTGCGGTAGAGGCACAGAAGTTGCTGTCCATCTCGCTCGAAGGGTCGGTAGGCTGAAAATTATAAATACATTGCTATCATATATATGTTACAGATAAAGAATCTACACGCCAAGATTGAGGATAAGACCATCCTCAAAGGCGTTGACCTGACAGTCAATGCCGGCGAAGTACACGCCATTATGGGTCCCAACGGAGCCGGCAAGAGTACCCTCTCCAACGTCCTCACCGGTCATCCCCGCTACGAGGTGACTGAGGGTAAAGTGGTCTACAACGGACACAACCTTTTGGATATGGAGCCGGAGGAGCGTGCGCAGGAAGGGATATTTATGAGCTTCCAATACCCTGTCGAGATCCCGGGAGTCAGTATGGTCAACTTCCTCCGTACCGCAGTCAATGCCAAGAGGATAGCCCACGGCGAGCACCCTATGAGTGCGTCGGAGTTCCTCAAACTGATCCGAGAAAAACAGAAATTGGTGGAGCTCAAGAGTGAGCTGACCAACCGTGCCGTGAATGTCGGCTTTTCGGGAGGAGAGAAGAAGCGTAACGAGATATTCCAAATGGCGGTGCTCCAGCCCAAGCTCTCCATACTTGACGAGACCGACTCCGGACTCGATATCGATGCCCTCAAAATAGTGGCTCACGGAGTCAATACCTTGCGCTCACCGGAGAGTGCCGCTATCGTGATTACCCACTATCAGAGGTTGCTCGATTTTATCAAACCCGATATCGTACACGTATTGCTTGACGGTCGTATCGTCAAGACCGGCGGCCCCGACTTGGCTCTTGAGTTGGAGGAGCGCGGATACGATTGGATACGCGATGAGCAGGAAGGAGAAGCGTAATGAAAAAGAGTAAAAGACAAGAATTGCAACGCTCCTTGGCACGGCAATTCCTCGAACGCCACCAACCGGGGCAAGCACACCCGGTGATGGAACAGTGGAGGCCGATGGCAAAGACCGCTCTGATAGAGGAGGGACTTCCCGTCTATCGCGAAGAGGACTATAAGTATTTTAAGATCGATCAATTCCTCTCCGAAGATCGGCACATCACCATTACCCCCAAGCTCAGTAGCGAGGAGACCAAAGCGTATGCCTGCCGCTTGACCTATCCCGACGTACACCAAGCCTACTTAGTAGGTGGCAGAGTCTCATCTACGGTGAATAGCCAAGAGTTTTTCGTCGGATCCATAGATGACTTTGAGTTGAAGCACCCCGGTGTTGCCGCCAAATACTACAATCAGATGGCATCTGCGCGTAAGGCGCCGCTGACACAGCTCAATACCCTCTATGCCCAAGACCTATTTGTGTTGCACATCCCTAAGGGGGTGAAAGTCGAAAAACCGATACACCTGATACACTATGCCGGTACCGCGGCAGAGGTGAGTACCCTCACATTCCCGCGCATCTTGGTGATTGCCGAAGCCAATAGCTCCGCCACTCTCCTACTCTGTGATCACGGCAATACGGACACCGACTCGGCGTACATCGGAGCCATAGAGATTTATGCCCAAAAGGGAGCCGGTATCCATTACTACAACGTAGAGGAAACCGGTACGCACTCCCTCCGACTGATGGATACGCACATACACCAAGAGCAGGACAGTAATGTGGTGGTAGATAGCATCACAATGCAAAACGGCACCACACGTAACAACTACTACTGTGACTTGGCGGGCGAAAATGCTCATTTGGATCTCGATGGCCTCGGTCTCTTGGATGGAGACAAACAATTGGACAGCTGGTCACTGATCCGCCATAGCGTCCCCAACTGTTTTTCGGACGAACTCTTTAAGTATACGATGAACGACAGTTCGGTTGGTGCTTTTAGCGGTCGAATTTATGTGGCTAAAGATGCCCAAAAGACCATGGCGTACCAAAACAACCGCAACCTTTTGCTGTCTGATAAAGCTAAAATGTACTCCAAACCGCAATTGGAGATCTATGCCGATGACGTAAAGTGTTCGCACGGAATGACCACGGGAGAGTTGGACGACCTGGCCATCTTCTACCTACAACAGAGAGGTATACCCAAGATGGAAGCCCGCTTGATGTTGACTGCGGCGTTTATGACCGAAGTGTTGGATAAGATTACTTACCAACCTTTGCGAGAGCGGTTGGAAGCGACACTTGACAAACGTTACCGAGGCATCCCTTCCAATTGCAAACAGTAACCGGCGGCTCTACCCCGCAGCAACTATATCTGGCGTGTCGACGATCGACCCGTTAGGGTCGCCATAAATAAGCCTGAATAAAGAAATCCCCTATCGGCAAATAACCGGTAGGGGATTTCTTGGTTTCAGGGAAAGAAACATCTGTTTTCTCACGCCCTTAGGTCGTGAGGGTGCAGATTATTTCTTGCTTTTACCTTGGTTGGCAACCGCCTCCATCATCTTTTTGACCACTTCGGGATCGCCCAAGAAGTAGTCTTTAACCAACTCCATCCCTTTGGTTTCGTCAAACTCAAATACGTAAGGAATTGCGGTGGGAAGGTTGAGCGAGACAATCTCTTCGTCCGAGATGCCTTTGAGTTTCTTGATAATCGCTCTCAGGCTATTGCCGTGTGCCGCCACAATGATGTCGTCGTGCTCTTTGAGGGCGGGGAATATCTCTTGTTCCCAATAGGGCATGATGCGCTCTATGGTCTCTTTGAGGCTCTCCGTGAGAGGAAGCTCTTCTCTACTGATGGCGGCATATCTCGCCTCCTTATAGGGCGAGCGCTCGTCATCTGCATCAAGTGGCGCAGGCGGTACATCAAAGCTGCGACGCCATACCAGTACTTGCTCTTCGCCGTACTTCTCGGCAGTCTCCGACTTGTTGAGGCCTTGCAGCATACCGTAGTGCTTCTCGTTGAGCCTCCAGCTTTTTTCGACCGGTATCCAGTCGAGATCCATACGGTCGAGTACCGTATTGAGGGTCTTGACAGCACGTTTGAGGTAGCTGGTGTAGGCCAATGTAAAGTGAAATCCTTCGGCTTTGAGTAGGTCTCCCGCCTTTACCGCCTCCTCCACACCAAGGGGAGTGAGGTCAACATCCGTCCATCCGGTAAATCGGTTTTCAAGGTTCCATTGGCTTTGGCCGTGTCTGATCAGTACTAATCTTTTCATCATCTTTCTTCTCTAATACTCTATTACCTAAATATGTATGTATACTAATAATTGGGACTTCGTTATAATTTGCGGTTGACAATATAGTCCGCTATGGCGAGTAGGGCATCGCGATTTTCGTTGTCGGGCAATGTCTCTATGAGCAATGCTTTGGCCTGAGTCACCATCTCCTCCATACGTTGGGTGGCATAATTGATTCCCCCCATTCTTATGGTGTAGTCGATGATAAATTGGATGTCTCTCCTCTTCAGTTCTTCGTGACGCAGTAGTTTGAGTACTTTGTCTCTATCCTTGGACTTTTGGTCGAGCGCATAGATGAGCGGTAGCGTCACTTTGTGTTCGGCAATATCTTGTCCGGAGGGTTTGCCCAAACTCTTGGTCGGCTGATAGTCAAAGATGTCATCACGGATTTGGAAAGCCCTGCCGATCAATTGCCCCGCCGTCTGTATGTTGCGGAGCAGATCCGGCTCCTCCTGCCCGGCCAATATCGCCCCGATCATCATACTACTCTCAATGAGTGAGGCGGTCTTGCGGTCAATGATCTCCAAGTAGCGTTCCTCAGAGTAGTCGCCCAACTCCGCCGTATCCATCTGCAATATCTCGCCCTCGGAGAGGTGTTTGCCCAACTTTGCCAACTGTAGCACAATCGCTTGGTTGTTGGTCATCACCGCCTGTACCATGGCGTTGGCAAGGAGATAGTCACCTATGAGTACCGCCTTGTGATTATCAAAGATGGCGTTGAGCGAAGGGACGCCCCTACGGTAGCCGCTTTCATCAATCACATCATCGTGGGCGAGTGTAGCTACATGTAGCAACTCGATAAATACGGCGCCGTTGATGACCTCCTCCGTCACCTCTCGATAACAGCCGGCCACTAAGGTGAGTAGCAGCGGTCTGATCTGTTTGGAGGTCTGCTGGTGCAGTAGCTCCACCGCTTTGGTGATGGTGGGGGAGATGCTGTGTATAGTGGAGAAATAGAGTTCGTCAAACCGCTCTTGGGCACGCTGTATCTCTTCCGGCATCTCTTTAAGGATTGATAACTTGTTAGGGTTTTCCATATCGTTCCCTTATTGATTGGCCTCCTTCCCTCCCGTGAGGAGACGTTGAATGTTGTTTAACTTGTTGAGCGCCTCTATCGGAGTGAGTGCATTGAGATCCAAACCGATGATCTCCTCCCTCACTTGCGAAAGCATAGGATCGTCCAATTGGAAGAAGCTCAACTGCACCGGACCGTCTTGTACCGTCTTATCAGCTACCCGTTGGCCGAAGGTCGCTGTTTTGGTACTCCTTCGTGAACCGCTCCTTGTGCCGTGTCCCTCTCGCTCTGCCGCCAATGCCTCCAACTCCTGCAAGATGGTCTCGGCACGATTGATGATATCACGAGGCATACCGGCCAATTTGGCAACGTGGATACCGAATGAGTGTTCGCTGCCCCCTTTGATCAATTTGCGGAGGAAAATAATCTTGCCCCCCGACTCCTGCACGGAGACGTTGTAGTTCTTGACTCTCGGGAAACAGGCTTCTAACTCATTGAGCTCGTGATAATGGGTGGCAAACAGTGTCTTGGCACGCCCTCTCGGATGGTCGTGTATGTACTCCACTATCGCTTGGGCTATGGAGATGCCGTCATAGGTGCTGGTACCGCGACCCAATTCGTCAATCAGCACCAAACTGCGGTTGGTGATGCCATTGAGGATGGCCGCCGCTTCGGTCATCTCCACCATAAAGGTACTTTCCCCCCTCGATATATTGTCCGAGGCTCCCACTCGGGTAAAGATCCGATCCACGATACCGATATGGGACGCCTTTGCCGGTACGTAACTGCCCACCTGTGCCAGAAGCACAATGAGGGCGGTCTGTCTCAGTAGCGCAGACTTACCTGCCATATTGGGTCCCGTGATGACGATGATCTGCTGTTGCTCGGTATCTAAGTAGAGGCTGTTGGGGACGTAGCTCTCTCCCGGAGGCATCAGACGCTCGATCACAGGGTGACGCCCGTCGGTAATATCTATCGCATCGCTGTTGTCGACAATAGGGCAGGTGTAGTCATAAAGCCGAGCAACATTGGCAAAAGACAACAGCACATCGATCTGAGAGAGTACCGCCGCATTGCCCTGCAACTCCTTGATGTAGCCTCTCACAAAGGAGAGGAGGGCATCGTAGATCTCGTTTTCCAACACCTGTATCCGCTCCTCCGCCCCGAGGATCTTGCTCTCGTACTCTTTGAGCTCGGGCGTGATGTATCGCTCCGCTTGTGTCAAGGTTTGCTTGCGGATCCAATCTTCCGGCACCTTGTCCTTATGCGTATTGCGTACCTCGATGTAATATCCAAAGACATTGTTGTAGGCGATCTTGAGACTCGGGATACCGGTCTTTTCGCTCTCGCGGTTGCGAAGTTGCACTAAGTAAGCTTTGCCTCCGGAAAGAATAGCTCTCAATTCGTCCAGATCAGAGTTAAAGCCGGTGGCAATCACATGCCCTTTGCCCAACTGGTTGGGCGTATCTTCGTTGATGGTCTTTTCGATACGGTCGGCGAGGTCGCTCAATGGATCCAGTGCTGTACCAAGCTCTACGAGGGGCTGATCTCCCGTCTCTTGAAGTGCCTCCATCAGCGGTTGTACCATCCTCAGACCATTTGCCAGCTGTCGCAACTCGCGGGGATTGATCCTAAGCACCGATACCTTGCTCGCCAAGCGCTCCAAGTCGCCGATCTCCGAAAGTGTATCGGAGAGTCGCTGACGAAGCGGTTCGCGTTGTAGAAGGGCGGCAACCGCTTGCTGTCGTTTGACGATCGCTTTGGAGTCTAAGAGCGGGAAAAGCAACCACCTTTTGAGGAGCCTGCCACCCATCGGCGTACGGGTGTGATCAATCACCTGTATCAGGGCGTTGCCGTCATCGGACAAAGGTTGCAGGATCTCGAGGTTGCGGAGGGTAAAACGATCCAATTGCACAAATCGGTTTTCCTCCAACTTATGTATCGTATTGATGTGTTTGAGCTCGGAATGGTGGGTCGCCTCGAGGTAAAAAAGAATGGCCCCCGATGCTGTGATGGCGGCCTCCAGCTGCTCTATCCCATACGCTTTGAGGTGCTTGACCTCAAAGAGTTTGAGCAACCGCTCTCTGCCGTAGTCGACCGTAAAGACCCAGTCATCTAACGGAAAGAGGTTGAGTTTCTCTCCAAACAACCGTGCCACCTCGTGTTCCGTGCCACGCTTTACCAACACCTCCTTGGGTGCGAAGTTGGAGAGTAGTTTATCTATCTCGTCATGGGTGCCCTGGCTACAGAGAAATTCGCCCGTGGAGAGGTCTAAGAGGGAGAGTCCTACGCTGCCGCCGCCAAAAGCCACCGCCGCCAAAAAGTTGTTGGTGTTGGCTTCGAGGACCGAATCGTCCATGGTCAGTCCCGGGGTCACCACCTCCGTCACTGCCCGTTTGACCAATTTCTTGGCCAACTTGGGGTCCTCTACCTGGTCACAGATCGCTACCCGTTTGCCACTGCGTACCAAGCGTGGCAGATAGTTATCCAATGCGTGGTGAGGAAAGCCCGCCATCGGGTCATCGGCACGCTTGGTGAGCGTGAGGCCGAGGATCCGAGACGCTTCGACGGCATCTTCGTTGAAGGTCTCATAAAAGTCGCCCACTCTAAAGAGCAAAATCGTACCGGGGTACTGCTCTTTGAAGCGGCGGAACTGTGCCATCATCGGCGTCTCTGAAACCTTATTAGCCATCTATATCTATAATTGTTAGTCACGTCAGTGGAGCTGAGGGCACCGCCCTACCGTCCATATCCGACCTCAACCTCGCATCCTATCGGTTGTTACCATCAGTCTACAAATATACCTCTTTTCCGCCACCTTTCTAATGGTGCCGATTTGCTGTTTGTGCGATGGCGTGTCAGGTGATGTCGGTTACGCTTCGGTCGACTTGGCCTCCTCCCAAAGGCGGTCCATCTCTCCAAGGGTCATATCACGGAGTTGCTTGCCCTGCTCTTTGGCACGCTTTTCGATATAGTTAAAACGGCGGATGAACTTCTGATTGGTACGCTCTAAAGCGGTGTCGGGATCCACACCGTAAAGGCGCCCCATATTGATGAGGCTAAAAAGGAAATCCCCCATCTCCCCCTCTTTCTTGGTCAGGTCACTGTCCGACTCAATCTCAGACCGTAATTCGCCCAATTCCTCATAGACCTTATCCCAGACATCCTCTCGTTGCTCCCAGTCAAAGCCGACATTTGCCGCCTTCTCCTGTACGCGATACGCCTTGATGATGGAGGGGAGTCCGTTGGGCACTCCTCCGAGGACGGTCTTATTACCACCTTTCTCCTTCAGCTTGATTTGCTCCCAGTTGGTTTCGACATCGTGAGCGTCGTTGACCTTGGTCTCACCGTAGATATGCGGGTGTCTGAATATCAGTTTGTCCGCCTCTCGGTGACAGACCGACGCCAAATCAAATTGCCCCTGTTCCTCACCTATCTTGGAGTAAAAAAGCACGTGGAGCAATACATCTCCCAACTCCTTTTCGATCTCGGTATGATCATCATTAATGAGGGCTTCGCTCAGTTCGTACACCTCCTCTATCGTGTTGTGACGCAGCGACTCATTGGTCTGCTTGGCATCCCAAGGGCATTGTACCCTCAACGTCTCCAATACATCTATCAACCGACCGAGCGCTTCGAGTTTCTCTTCTCTACTGCTCATACTTTTATCCATACTTCTATTACGCTCCCATACGTTAAAGAGGGGGTGCCATCCGCATCCCCCTCCTTATTGTTACTTACTTTTTCTTTTTGTACTCGGCAAGTCCGCTTTGCAGCCACTTGACATAATTGTCGACGTTCTTGTCAAAGCCGTAGCTTGGTCCTAACGGTAGACCGTTGCCGTCCAGCATCACGTAGAATGGCTGTGCATTGGCACCGAACTTCTGTGACTGGAAGTAGCTCCACTTCTCTCCGATGGTCTTGAGCTTGCGCGTTTGGTCACCGTCCCGCACCTCGATGTACTCGGGGAGTCTGGTCTTGTCGTCCACGATCAATGTGATCAGTATAAATTGATCATCTATGATACTCTTGACCTTGGGGTCGGTCCATACCGACGCCTCCATCTCACGACAGTTGACGCAGCCGTAGCCCGAAAAGTCGATCAATACCGGTTTGCCCTCGGCACGTGCCGCACGCATACCGCTCTCATAGTCGTGGAACTTAGGGTGTACCTCCGCCGTGTAGAGATTAAAGTCCTGTGTGTAGAGCGGAGGAGCAAAGGCGCTGATCGCCTTGAGGGGCGCGCCCCACAGTCCCGGCACCATATACATGGCAAAGGAGAGCGAAATGATTGCTAAAAAGAGGCGTGAGACACTGACATAAGGGAGGTCGCTGTCGTGCGGTAATTTGAGCTTGCCAAGGAGGTAGATACCCAAGAGGAAGAAGATAATAATCCATAGGGCTACGAAGGTCTCGCGATCCAAAATACCCCAGCCGTAGGCCAGATCCGCCACTGACAAGAACTTGAGTGACAGTGCCAACTCCAAGAAGCCGAGCGTCACCTTGACACTGGTCATCCAACCGCCGCTCTTCGGCATACTTTGTAGGAAGTTGGGGAAGATTGCAAAGAGCGTAAAGGGCAGTGCCAACGCTACCGCAAACCCAAGCATACCGATGGCGGGACTCAGCAAGCTGCCGGAGGTGGCCGCCTCCACTAACAGAGTACCGATAATCGGTCCGGTGCAGGAGAAAGAGACCAAGGCGAGAGTAAACGCCATAAAGAAGATGCTGAGCAAACCGCTCGTACTCTCCGCTTTGGCATCCATCTTATTGGTCCAAGACTGTGGCAACACCAACTCAAAGGCACCGAAAAAGCTGACGGCGAAGAAGACCAACAGGGCAAAGAAGATCAGGTTAAAGACCGCGCTTGTAGCCAAATTATTCAACGCATCGGCACCGAATATGGCGGTGATCAGCAGCCCCAATGCCAAATAGATGACAATGATAGCTACACCATATACAATCGCGTCCCGAATAGCTGCCTTTCGGCTCTTGCTGCGTTTGAGGAAGAAGCTCACCGTCATCGGTATCATCGGCCACACACAAGGTGTGAGTAGGGCGATAAGACCGCCTACAAAACCGAGGAAAAATATCACCAAAAGCGAATTGTCCGTTGCAGCGAGGGTCTTGTCGCCATACGCTTTCAGCTCCTCCTGTACCGGTTTCCAGATATCGCCGTCAAAGGTAGCGGCATCCTCCACCGCAGTTGTAGGTTGGTCGGCCTCCTCTGTCACCTCTTCCACTACCGTAGCGATTGCTGTCATGGTCAGAGGAGTTGTGAGGTCTGCCGCCTTTATCTCAAAGGGCAGGCGAGTGGGCGGCAGACAGGTCTGATCGTCACAGAGCATATAGACCAAATCGCCCGCCAATACAAAGCGCTCAGGATCCTCAATCTGGGCCTTCTGTTCAAATGTCACGCCCCCTGTATGCCACTTCAATTCCATCTCAAAGTTGGGGTCATAGACAGCGGTCGCCTCTTTGGAGGGCCTCAAGTCACCGACCAACTTTACCCCCTTTGATCCATCTAATTCGATCGAAGTGGGCGTCGGTCCACCCTCGGGCAAATCGACGTCATAAATGTGCCAACCGCTCTTAAGCGTGGCTGTAAACTGCAAGGTCACCTCTCCCGACTCGGTGTTGCTGACGCTTTGCTTGAAGCTCACCGCATCGGTGATCATCTGAGCGTTTGCTCCCAATGAGAGCAATAGACCGACGGCTAAGAGCACAATCTTTTGGTAAAACTTATTCATCATAAATATCTGAATTCTTGATTTCTCAATAACCAACCATTTACCTATCAAACAATCATCATATATAGAAAAGTTCAATGGCAGCCCGGTTATATCTCCTTTTTATCATATCGGAGCCAAGAAAAATAGTGTGTCGGATAAGGGCGCTCAAAATGCTTGGTACCCTGTTCGCCCGGGAAAGTAATCTCCAAGGCGATCTGCTCCAAAGCGATGCTGTTGTCGGTCTTAAACTGACTCTTCGAACGCACATCCCCCATAATGCTCAGGCCATTGTCACCAAAGAGCTTACGGAGCGAAAAAATCCTGACCCCGCCCACCTCCGCCTGCACTATGTGCATCCCGTCGTTGGCGCCACTCTTATCGACCTTGACCCGGGCGCTGATCAGCTTGGGACTATTTCCTTTGGTGTCATCGGAGGTGGCGGAGAGTACCGTCTCCTTGCCCTCTAATTCCCCTTCAATGCAAGCGACAAACGTCTGTCGTTTGACTCTGCGAGACCACTCCTTGACCAACAACTCCTTGGCGTTGATGTTCTTGGCAAATACGACAAACCCGGCCGTGTTGCGGTCCAGACGATTGACCATAAAGATCTTGGCCTCTTCGTCGCCCTTTTTATAGTGTCGGCTCAGTAGGAAAAGAGCGGTATCTTGGCGTTTGTTGTGCGACGTATTGACGGTGGGCAGCCCGTTCTTTTTGTGAGCCACCACATAATCATTGTTTTCCCACACAATCTCCAACTTGGGGTGGGTAAAAGGTGCGGGCGGCACCCCTTTATGCACCGTGATCACTGTCCCGGCACTCACCGTCTCCGTGGCGCGAGTCGTCCATCTATCATCTACTGATACACGTCCCGATGCGATGACCTGCTTGGCGGAGGTTCTGTTGCGTGCCGATTTTACCATCAACACCTCCAACAGTGAGGCCTCCTCCTCCGCTCTGTACCGTTCCTGTACGGGGGTGGGGTTGGATCTGATTTGCTCTCTCTTATTCTCCATTTCACTTGACTCTAACGCACAAATATACTATTTTCCTCCCACCTGATAAGTAGTGTTGATGGAGCTGCCTCACCGCTTCATGGAGCGGCTGACCAACTCCACGACGTTGTAGATGCCTACGATGTCTTTTAGATGTAGGACGATATCCGGATAGGCGGGATTGAGACTGTGACAGGTGATGGTGTCGGCGACCAAGTCTTGGTCAATCACCTGTTTGACGATAATCCCCTCTGTCAGTGTGGCAAAAACGAAATAGGGCCAACTGCGGCGGTGCAATCCGTCGGACCAATAATTGCGCGCCACCTCGCGACACAAGATTTTGTCGCCGTCGCACAGCGCATCGGTGGTGCCGTCGTCCATCGAAATACCTCGGACGGTAAAGATGTAATAGTGCCCTTTGTACCTCCGCTCCACCGGTACTATCATACTCGCCAAGCTATTGGGGTCAAAGTCGCCATAGTTGGAGAGACGTCCGGCGGAGGCGGCATCGGGAACAATGGGAAATTCCATCGTCTCAACAATCTGATAGGGTGCGGCACCCTTGTAGGAGGCTTCGGTCACGGGGAGGTTGTAGATCTCGCCTCTGCCCTTAAACAACCACTCCCTGTTGTATTGTGGGAAACGTTGGTGGATCAGTTCTAACGTCTGGTCGTTGGGGCGGGTCTTGTTTTGTAGCGCGCGATAGATGGTGCTGGGATGTGTCAGTCCGATCTCTTTGGCAAAGTCTTGGACAGACAGACGCTCGTGATTGACGATGTATGCGACCCGTTTCCAACGCTCTTCGCGAGTTTCGTCAGGAGTGACGTCAACGCGCGCACGCATAGCCCCGATACCGTCGTAGAGCCACTCCTTGGAGAATTGATCCCCAAAGACCTTCATAAAGCGGTCTAAAAAACGGTAGGAAAGATAGGGCGAGCCGTAGCTGAATGCCCCCCTCACGGTAGAGGTATTCATTTTCAGCATCTCCGCCAATCCTGTATAGTCCTCGACGATGTTGCGATCCAAAAGGCTTTTGTAGGCTTTATTCAGCCGCCTCTTGATCTGCATCTTGTGTTGGCTCTCTATTACACCGGATCTGACCTCTGCCATAGGTTTATTTGACCGGCAATATCTCGATCCAGTAGCCGTCCGGATCATTGATAAAATATAAGCCCATGTCGTGGTTCTCGTAGCAGATGCAACCCATCTCCCTGTGGTACTCGCGCCACTCGTCGTAGTCACCCTCAACCCTGAGGCAGAGGTGGTACTCCAAGTCGCCCAAGTTGTACGGGGTCTCACGGTCACGCAACCAGGTCAATTCAAGGGTAAATCCTGTGGCGCTATCACCAAGATAGACCAAGATAAAAGAACCGTCGGCCGCCTCTTTTCGCTTCACCTCTTTTAGACCCAACGCTTTCTGATAAAAGTCCAAACTGCGTTGCAGGTCAAATACATTAAAATTAAAGTGGTCAAATCTACTCTTTAGTTCCATCATTCGTGATAGGTTTATATGGTTATTCAAAGCTTGGATCGGCATCGTGGAGTCGGTATCTGATACGCCATCGGGCTTGCTCAGGATCGTAGGCGTTGGAGTAAATCTCCACTCTGCCTATCTGTAGGGTGTGTGTTACATGGTCACCGATGCAGAGACAACTGTCATAATCTCCGACCAAGACGATGCGTACCGCCTCGGACGAATCCTCGGGGATCCTACTGAGGTCTACATCATACGCTTCCGCCTCTTGGCGGGTAGAGAGTCGGTAGGTAACGGGCAGATCTTGGGCGATTACCCTATTGACCTCATCTTCCAAGGCTTTGGCTTCGGCATCCCCCATAGGTCGGTCGGTGCGGAAGTCCAAACGCGATTTTTTACGCTCCACGTGAGCGTTGATACTCCGTCCGGTATCAAACAGCCGACACATAGCCCTGTTGATGATATGCTCAGCCGTGTGCATGGGTGGGTACTCTTTCTTGCCGTGGGCGTTAAACTGCGGTTGCGTCTCCATGATCATTAAAGCTGTCTATAAAGTAATCGTTCTTATAGCTCAAAGGTGAAACGCCCGATGATGTATCCGTCGGCAAAAAGTTCGACACGATAAGTCCCCTCTATCAGGTATTCTTCGATATCCCAATACATCGTGAGGGTGGTCGGCTCACCGCCATACTCCACCTGACGTTTGATGGAGTAGGGCACTTGTCCCCCTTCAAAATCAAACGTGCCGCTCTCGGCAGGCTTCTCAAGCAAGAGATCATCCGGAGTGGATATCCGCATATAGACCTCCCTAAATCCCGGTTCGGCGGTGACGTTTTTATCAATCGTAAAGAGGAACTCAATTTGCTTCATCTTACGAATGCTGTTGGTCGATTTTCCCCTGGAGTTAAGCGGTCGGGCCGAAAAGTTGGAGACCGATAATTTGCTGGCAAGGGTCACTTGCTCCACCAATTTCTCCTTTTCCTGCCTCAGCTGGGTACGCTCGGAGGTGACTTGGGAGATACGCCGTTTGACCTCTTGATTTTCGCTGCGCAACTCTGCATTGGCACGGTTGAGCGAATCGATCTGCACCACATAGTGGCGCAGCATCTTGCGGAGCGTCTCCAACTCCCGACGCAATTCCGAGATGCGGGCGGCGTTGGTACTCTTGACCACTCGCAACTCCTCCATCAGCCGTTGTACCTTGGCTTGCTCCGACTCCAACTGATGGAGTATAGAATCATTGCTCACCTCGATCTTAAAGCCTTCGTACTGCAGAGCCACCTCGTTGTACTCCTCTTGCAGAGTTTGCTTTTCGAACTCGGCAATCTCCTGTATATCTTTTATTTGCTTTCGCTGGTTAAGGATGACATATATACCAATGCCGATGAATAGCACCAAAAAGATGCCACCCATTATCAAGAGCGTTTTGCGCTGCCTTGCTTTATCTTCCGGTGTCATACGTTATCTCTCTATTTTTAGCTTCCCTCTGTGCCACATAAGGGTGACACCTTCCGGCTTGAGCCACTTTTTGGCTTGAGGGAATAGACCTTTATTGATATCGGTATCAAAAGATGTGAGTCGGACTTGCAGTTCGTCACGATCGGGCGACCAGTGATAGAGGTAGGCCAGTGTGCCGAGAGCCCCAAACATCTGTTTCACCTCATTGTGCGACAAAGCCTTCTTGTCCATCAAGAAATCCGATACACTCAGTCGCTCGATCGCATCGGGGGTGGGGCGTTTGTTCCACTTCTTGTCATAAAAGAGGATGACCGACTGTTTGGGCGCCTCCTCACTCGTCAGTACCATACTGATCAGGTAGCCTCCGCGTCTCGCCGGTACCCGCTTCAGTTGCAGGGTGGAGGCCGTGTCAAGAGTCACCTCTATATAGGTGTCGGTCAGGCGGGTCACCTTGGCGGGAGCAAAGAAGAGGCTCCGAGCATTCCGGACGGGGATCTCTCCCTTTTGCAGAGCGTCATAATTATCCACCAATTGTTGCTTCGTCTCCTCCGTCAGAGACGGCATCACCTCACGAGGCATGGAGACAAAGAGGTCACGCATCACAGGTTTCTGACCCATTGCTGTGAGCGACCCTATCACGAACAACAGGAGGTAAAGGGTCTTCCTCATCACTTCAATCCGTTGAGTAGATCCAATTGGCCTTCATCTATCAGACGGAGCACCAATTCTCCGAAGAGCGAATTTTGCCAAGCAAACCAAGAGCGGGTAAACTTCTTCGGATCGTCCTTATGGAAAGATTCGTGCATAAATCCGGTCTCTGCATCGGTGTCCAACAACATCTGCATACAGTAGGCGATCTCGGCATCGTCTTGCGATGTAAACGCCCGCATCATGATACTCATAGGCCAGATCATATCATAGCCGACGTGAGGGCCGCCTATGCCCTCGCCGGCCGTACCTTTAAAGAAGTAGGGGTTGTGCTCACTGAGGACAAAGTTGCGGGTGTTGCGGTAGATGGGGTCGTCCATAGCCACATCACCCAAGTAAGCCATACCGAGAAGGCTGGGGACGTTAGAGTCATCCATCAAATTGTGGTTGCCAAAGCCGTCCACCTCGTAGGCGTAGATCTTACCAAACTGAGGGTGGTCATAGACAGCATAGGTATGGAGGGCTTGTTCCACCTCGTCCGCGAGAGCGTTGCACTCATCGGCGAGGGTTTGATTTTTATTGACAGCGGTCAAGATCTCCGCCATCTTGCGGAGCGAAGAGACCGCCATAAAATTGCTGGGAACTAAAAATTGGTAGTGGGTCGAATCATCACTCGGACGGAACGCACTCACGATCAATCCCACCGGCTTTACAGGTTCGCCCCATCCGATGTTGCTCTTGCCGTCGGTACTGCGGTCGGTCACACGTAAAAAGCGGTAATTGCCGTTGCCCTCCTTCCGTTGCTGATCCTTAAAGGTGGCCACTATTTTTTGTGCGGCGGAGAGCCACGACTCATCAAAAATAGAGACGTCATTCGTCCGCTTCCAATACTCATACGCCAATCGGATCGGATAGCACAGCGAGTCGATCTCCCATTTCCTCTCGTGTACCCCGGGGAGCATCAAAGTCTCATCCGTCTTCCAGTGTGACTCTATCGGCCCGTCCAAAAAGGCATTGGCATAGGGATCCAAGTTGATTTGTTTGAATTGCATCCTGATGACCCCCTCAAGCATCTTCCGGATCTTGGCATCTTGGTGTGCATACCTAAGGTAAGGCCACACCTGAGCGCCGCTGTCTCTGAGCCACATGGCAGCTATGTCACCCGTGTAGACAAAGGTCTCCGGTTTGCCGTCGGCGTCCAATCTATAATGCACCGTGGTGTCAAGGGTGTTAGGCATACAATTGCCAAACATCCATCTGAGTTTATCGTGTGTCAAAAGTTCTTGCACACGGACTATGTCACGTTCCACCGTCGGCGAGGTAAAGAGGCGTTGATCCTCTGTCGGTCTTTGACTCTTATAGTCGGTGGCATACGCCGAGCAGGCAAAGAGGGTCAGTGCCAGCCCTATCATCCATCTTTTCATACTTTGTTCAATCTTTCCTATTGCAAATATTCCTTGTCATAACTCCCCCGCAGCCATTCCTCTTACTGTAGTTCCCTTACAGTAGCTCAATATAGTCCTCTTTCTTCAATACCGGTTTCATGGCAATCGGGATCACCTCCTCACCTCTCTTGATCTCAAGCACAATATCGGTGATAGGTGTGGTGTGCACATAGTCGCGGTGGCTAAATAGGTAGCTAAACGCCGCTTTATTCTTCGGATCTTGCATCACCAAAGCAATATCGGCATACCTGTCAAGCCTCCAATACTTGTTGGTCTGGAAGCCGTCACTACTTGGGAATCGACTCTCCTCGTCACGGTGCTTGAGAGTCTTCTTGATAAAGTCGATATAAGCACGAGTCATTTTATCCACCGAGCTATCCAAAGGCAGGCCGTTGATGGTCAAGATACGATCACCGACGTGCAGACCGGCTTTGTCGGCGGGGCTGTCCTTCTCCACCCACAATATGCGTTGCAGGTCTTCGGCATCAAGATAGATGCCAATTGAGCGATAGGTGTTTTTGTGGAGTACAAAACTGGGGTTGGAGATGTACCGCACAAAGGGGAAGTTGCTCAACATCAGAGGAGTGAAGTTCTGTGCATAGCTCTCCAATCCATACTCACCATTGAGACGCTCCCCGGCAGAGACACTCCAAATCAATTTCCCCGCCTTGGCATCAGCAATCTCTATGGTCATACTCAATAGATGTGTGCCTACAAATGCGGGTGAGTTAAGGCTGTGGAAGGGGTATTGCTGTATATCACCCGTCTGAGCGTTGACCCTATAGTTTTTCATGCCCTGTTCGGCTTCGCTTTCCGCTCCGCTCCTATATTCCGGGTTGGCTTCCAACCTTGCCCCTACAGAGACTGTCAAATCGCCGCCCGATTGTACATACTCCAATCCTTTCTTTACCAAAGCATCGTGTACACTACTTTGCAAAACGGTAGGCTTGCGACCGGTGGCAAAGCTAAAAGAGCCGTACTGACGGAAGTCGATTTTCTCCGGAGCCTTATAGGTAAACGGCATCGCAAATCGACGGTTGGTGACATCCTCCAAGCTATACATATTAAAGGAGCGTGCCAGCATAGCTTCCGAGATAGCGTTGACAGGCACACACCTCTTGCGGATGGTCACCTTTTTCTTGGTGTAGCCGAAATTACTCACCTCCATATCTACCGTACCCTCATTAGGATTGAGGAGCACATTATTGATTTCCTCTTCGCTCATCTCCTGAGAGCTCACACCGTTGATCGTCTCGATAATATCTCCCGCTTTGATCCCTGCAACATCGGCGGGCAGACCGGGAATGACCTCCACCACAATGGCGTGCGAATCACCCCAATTGGCTTGATAACTGATTTGATAAAACAAGCCCACATCACAACGGGTGGTCGGCACCCCTATCTTTTGGGCAAAACCGGCGATGCTAAACAACGCTGTTAACACCGTTGCCAACCATACTCTTCTACTTATATCCATAACCATAATATATCATCAGTACAACATTAACATTTGTCATACCTCGGGGTGTGACAAACCTTTACCGATAACCAAAGATACAAAAAAAGAGGAAGCGGCACGACGCGCCAAGCACAACGATGAGGCATAAGACTCGTCTGCCGGTGGGCTTTGAGGTCTCTGATTAATTGGTATATTTGTCTTGATATAAACATTTAACGTTAATATTATTAAGTATGAAGTTTAGAAATCTGGTATTAGGCTCACTCTTTGCCGCCGCGATGGCGTTGGTATTGAGCAGTTGTGCCGGCAAGTTGAAGCCCCTTGACGCACGTCAGGTGACAGTTGATCCACAACCCTTGGTGTTGCAGGGCGGTCAAGTGCCTGCCACCATTAGAGTCACTTTCCCCGCCAAGTGGTTTAATAAAAATGCTGAGGTGCGTATCACCCCGGTATTAAAGTTTGCTAATGGCGAAGTGTGGGGCACCACCTACAACTTCCAAGGCGAAAAGGTGCGTGGCAACGCCACCTCCGTACCTTACAGCAATCCTAAAACGGTGACGCTCAACTCTAACTTCCGCTATAAACCGGAGATGGCCAAGAGCGATTTGGTGCTGATCTTCTCGGCACGGATCAATGGCAAAGAGGTGACGCTCCCCGAGGTTAAGATCGGTGAGGGCGTGATTGCCACCGAGGCTCTGGCAAGTGCCGAGTTTGTCACTCCCGCCATTGCTCCGGACGCTTTCCAAAGGATTATCAAAGAGAAGTATGATGCCGACATCCACTTCCTTATCCAACAAGCCAATGTCCGCAGCTCGGAGCTCAATTCTAAAGAGGTGAGGGAGTGGAAAGGTATCGTGGAGAGTGCCGATATCACCCCTAATCAAAATGTGGATGTGGAGATCCAAGCATACGCTTCGCCTGACGGAGGTCGCGAACTCAATGAAAAACTCTCCGCTCAGAGAGAGCGCAACACTTCGTCTCAAATCAAGAGAGACTTAGATCGCGCCAAGGTAGATGTGCCGATGTCTGCACACTATACGGCTCAGGACTGGGAAGGTTTCCAACAGTTGGTAGAGCAGTCCGATATCCAGGACAAAGAGTTGATCCTCTCTGTGCTCTCTATGTACCAAGATCCCGAGACGCGTGAGCGTGAGATCAAGAATATCTCTTCGGTATTCAGCCAATTGGCAGACGAGATTTTGCCAAAGCTCCGTCGCTCGAGATTGATCGCCAATATCGAAATCATCGGCAAGAGTGACGAAGAGATCGCTACACTCTCCAAGAACAACCCGGGCAAACTCAATGTGGAGGAGCTGCTCTACTCCGCTACTTTGACCGACAATGTTGCCGAGAAACGTCGCATCTACAACCAAGCGATCGTCCAATTCCCCAACGATGCTCGTGCCTTCTCCAACTTGGGCGCTTTGGCCTACGAAGAGGGCAACTACTCTGTAGCCAACGGTTACTTTGAGAGGGCCGCCAAGATCCAATACCTCCCCGAGGTCAAGATGAATCAAGGGCTGATCGAGATGATTAATGGCAATAATCAAGAGTTTGAGACGCTCATCGGGCAGGTGGCGGATGTTCCCGAACTCAATGGCGCTATCGGTTTGATGCAGATCCAACACGGTCAATACGCCGAGGCGGCGCGTACGCTCTACGATGATGCTACCAACAACGGTGTATTGGCGCAGATCCTCAATAGAGACTACAACCGCGCCAATGAGTTGCTCAATCAGATCATCAAGAAAGATGCCATCACCTACTACCTCCAAGCTCTGATCGGCGCGCGTACTTCGCAAACCGGTGTGATTGTGGACGGTGTGAGAAATGCGGTGAGACTCAACCCAAGTATGGCAGCCAAGTTCCTTAATGACAAGGAGTTTGCCCGCTATGCCACACAGAGTTTCTTCCAGTCGGCCTTGAAGTGATCTCATACAGTCATCTTTGCTTCGGGTGCCTCTCTCCCCAATTGATAACTGTATTACTCGAGCAAATAACGAGTCACTCCTTTTCTCGTAAGGATGAAGGCTGAGTAGTGTCTCCGTGTCGGTGACTCGCCGCGGTTATCAATTTAGGTCGCTCCTTATAATATGGTGTGTAATGAGCGGTGCCACCTAAAGGTCGATAATCAGAGGGGATACCCCATTCCCGAGGTCATAAGCCCCTATCGGCGTCAGCCGGTAGGGGCTTATGACGCACAGGGCTATCAAGATGCGACCCTTCCGGGGTCGCCGATGTTTCCACCATTCATGCCATATAGATACGTTATCCGATGGGGTTGCCGTTGTTTTGCATTTACGCCATATAAATACGTGAAACGAATGAGGATTACGACGGTTCCCACGAATCGCCCACATCAGTTACGTCGGACTACCCCGTAGGGGTCGCATCTCAGTAGCCCGCGGTCAATGGCGAGCGTTGGCGGCAGCCAACGTGAGGCGTTGACCCCGGGACGCGACACCCCCCGGCTCTCCCGACCTTTAGGTCGCACCATATATAGGGGTGCGATGAGTGGTGCGACCTAAAGGTCGAATTTCTAGGAGGTTGCCCGATTCCCGAGGTCATCAATACCGACCGGCTAACGCCGATCGGCATTGATGACGCACGGGCTAATTAGATTCGACCCCTCCGGGGTCGCCGTTGTTTCCCATCGACACCATATATATATGTGTGTGACACGATGCAATCGCACCCCGAATAGGGGTACGATGAATGACCCGACGCATCCGCACCCCGAATGGGAGAACCTACGGACGACCCCGTAGGGGTCGCATCTAAATAGCCCGCGGTCAATGTCGAGCGTTGGCGGCAGCCAACGTGAGGCGTTGACCCCGGGACGCGACACCCCCCCCGGCTCTCCCGACCTTTAGGTCGCACCATATATATAGGGGTGCGATGGGTGGTGCGACCTAAAGGTCGAATTTCGTGGAGGGTACCCGGTTCCCGAGGTCATCAATACCGACCGGCTAACGCCGATCGGATTGATGACGCACGGGCTAATTAGATTCGACCCCTCCGGGGTCGCCGATGTTTCCCATCGACACCATATATATATGTGTGTGACACGATGCAATCGCACCCCGAACGGGGGAACGATGAATGACCCGACGCATCGGCATCCCGAATGGGGGAACCGACGGACGACCCCGTAGGGGTCGCATCTAAATAACCCGCGGTCAATGGCGAGCGTTGGCGTCAGCCAACGTGAGGCGTTGACCCCGGGACGCGACGTTACCCCTAACCCCCCGACCTTTAGGTCGCACCATATATATATGGTGTAATGATCGAAACGTTGACGACTCCGCATCGAATCATACATATATATATGGTGTCATCGGGGGTGCCGATGTCTCTACGTTGGCACACCATCTATATGCATGACCCGATGGGGATGTCGATGTTCCGCTTTTGATCAGTGGCGACGGGGAAGCGGCCGAAAAGGGGTGAGGGTGAGGGTTTCTCTGCCATAGAGCACCTCTTGTCCGTAGGCGGTGACGTGTAGATTGCCCCCCTTGGAGTAGTCCAATACCAAAAGTCCCATCATGACCATTTGGTAGATGTACTCACGCCACGCCACTGCACTCAAGTCTCTGCCCACACCGTAGGTAGGCATATAGTGGTAACCCATCGAGAGCAACAGCGACTGCCGTGACCCTCGGAGGATATCTATCAACATTTCTACACCGATTTTCTCTCCGCTGCGGACTATGGCACTCAATGCTTTTTGGGCAATCACTGTGCCGTCCATGGTCCCGGTAGGGGGCATCAGGCAGACGTCACACCTGCCGCAATCTTCGGTGGTTTCGACGCCAAAGTAGCCCAACAGCACCCTACGCCTGCAGACGTGCCCTTCGCAGTACCGTTTCATATACTCCAACTTGGACCTATTGAGGCTCTGCATCGGGGTGTCTTGTATCATCTTTTGCAGTACAAAAATATCGGAGTAGGAGTAAAACAGCAGTGCATCGGAGCGCTGACCGTCTCTGCCTGCGCGGCCCACCTCTTGATAATAGCTCTCTATGTTTTTGGGCATATTGTAGTGGATCACCCACCGTACATCGGGTTTATCGATCCCCATGCCAAAGGCTACCGTAGCACATACGATATCAACCTCTCCGGAGAGGAAAAGCCGGTGTACCACTTCTCGTTGGCTATTATTCATCTGTGCGTGGTAGTAGAGCGCCTTGAAGCCCTTTTCGTTGAGATAGCGGCTGAGACTCTCTGTATCACTGCGTTTGGTGCAATAGATGATGCCGGATGCGTGGGCCTCCCGTGTCTCTATAAACGACAATATCTCTCGCAGCTTTTCCGCTTTTTTGAGTCCGCGACGCACCTCGAGGTAGATATTGGGGCGGTCAAAATCACCAATGGTCACGATGGGATTGTGCAGCTGCAACTGTTTGATGATGTCTTGTCTGGTGGCTGGATCCGCGGTGGCCGTGAGGGCAATCATCGGTACGTCGGGGAAGTACTCTTTGAGTACCCCCAACTGGGCATACTCCTGTCGGAAATCGTGGCCCCATTGGCTGATGCAGTGGGCTTCGTCTACTGCGATGAGAGAAATTTTGGTTTGACGGATCAGAGCGAGTCCGAATGGACTGAGGAGGGTCTCGGGACTCAGGTAGAGCAATTTGATTTGACCTCGTTTGAGAGACATAGCGACGTGATTGCGGTACTCCTGTGTCACGCTACTATTGATGGTGGCGGCACTGATGCCCAATTGTTGGAGTGCCAAGATTTGGTCGCGCATCAAAGCGATCAAAGGAGAGATCACCAAGGCACACCCCTCCATCAACATGGCGGGCAATTGGTAACAGAGCGATTTGCCGCCACCCGTCGGGAGCACCACCAATTGGTCCGCCCCGAGTAGCACGTTCTCCACCACCTCCTCTTGATGCTCTCGGAAATGATCGTATCCGAAATATCTTTTGAGTGCCTCTTTCACCTACTCGCCGCCGCCTCCTCTCTCACTGTGTGTAATAACATTTGCAGAGCCACGCGGCTCACGGTCTCGATATTGGCTTGGCGTCCCAAATCCTCCATACGGAACAGCCGTGTCTCGATGCCTTTTGGAGATCTGACCGCTATCCACGCCGTGCAAGGGCGGTGTCCCTCGGACGGTGTCGGGCCGCACACTCCCGTGGTGGCAACGGCATAGTTGGAGTCCAAACGGTCGGCGGCCGCTGTCGCCATCGCCTTGGCACACCTCTCGGTGATCAGTCCGTCGGCCAATTCGACTGCCGGTACACCCAAGACCTCTTGTTTCGCCATCTTGGTATAAGCCACGATGCCGCCATTGTACCACTCCGACGCACCGGCAACCGAGGTCAAGAACGACGCGATGCGACCGCCGGTGCAACTCTCGGCTGTCGCAACCGTGGCACGCTCGCCCCGAAGGAGGGCGGCTATCTCATTGATGATATCTGTCAGATCCTCCATCAGATGACCACTCTCGAGTAAGGGGGATCCGCCAAAGTGCTTCGCGCTCCCTGTGCGTATCTGAAGGCTCCGGCCATAGCGACCATAGCGGCATTGTCAGTCGTGTAAGCGAATGGGGGGATGAATACTTGGCTGCCGCTCTTCTCGCCATGCTTGATAAAGGCATCTCGCAGTGCGGAGTTGGCGGAGACGCCTCCCGCTACAGCTATGGTATCAATTCTCAGCTCCTTGGAGGCTTTGAGCAACTTTTGCATCAAAATATCTACTATCGTTTTTTGCAGAGAGGCACACAAATCCTCCTTGTTGTTTTGGACGAAGTGACGGTCTGCCTCCAACCGATCTCTCAAGGTGTAGAGAAATGAGGTCTTGAGACCGCTAAAACTGTAATCGTAGCCTTCGATATGGGGTTTGGCAAAGGTGAAGGCGTCGGGATTGCCGATGTTGCCCAACTTATTGACAACCGGACCTCCGGGGTACCCCAATCCCATCACGTTGGCGCACTTGTCAAAGGCTTCTCCGGCGGCGTCATCAATGGTCTTGCCGATGATCTCCATTTCCAAAGGGCTTTTGACCAAGATGATTTGCGAATTGCCGCCCGACACCAAAAGACAGAGGAACGGAAAAGAGGGGACCTCACGGTCGGTGTCGCCCTCCTGTATGAAGTGGGCCAAAACGTGAGCTTGCAGGTGGTTGACATCCACCATAGGGATGCCCAACCCCTCGGCAAGGCCTTTGGTAAAAGAGGTGCCGACCAATAAACTGCCCAACAGGCCGGGCCCTCGGGTATAGGCAATGGCGTCAATGTCAGACAGCTCTATACCTGCCCGCTTGACGGCGCTATTGACCACGGGAACGATGTTTTTGAGGTGGGCGCGACTTGCCAGCTCCGGCACCACGCCGCCATACTCCTCGTGTACCTTTTGCCCCGCTATCACATTGCTGAGCAATCGATTGCCCCGCAACACCGCTGCACTGGTGTCGTCACACGAAGACTCAATACCCAAGACCACCAAATCGGGGTCTATTCCATTTATCTGACTCATATATTATATACACTTATAAGCTCGTTTGATTTACTTACAAAGGTACAAAATATCAGATTACTCAACTTTGGATGGAAAATAATTGGTAAATTGCCATTGCATTATTCATTTAGAAAGAAGTGAAGTATGGAAGAAATTAAACATGTCAATGGTGACAAAAATGGGCATTTTAGCCTCTATATCGATGATAAGGAAGCAGGGTTGATGAGCTATGTATGGGTCAGCAAACAACGCTTCATTATTGATCACACCGAAGTAAAGCCCGGGTATGAGGGACACGGTTACGGTAAACTGTTGGTCAAGGCGGGGGTGGAATTTGCTCGCAAGGAGGGGGTCAAGATCATACCTCTATGCCCTTATGCCAAGGCTGTGATTGATAGAACTCCGGAGTACCACGATGTGTTGGACGCTTAATGTCGGGTATGGAGCTATTGGCACAATAAGAAAAAGAGAGCTTGGGATTGATCCTAAGCTCTCTTTTCGATAAGAGTTTACAACTTATCTGCTATGCTTCTACTTCCTCTTCCGCCACTTCGGTTTCCAATGGTATTTCCTCCACCTCTACCACCTTGGCGAGGATATAGTGCTCCGCCAACTCGCTTTCGGTAAGTGTGCCGGTCTCATCCGCTACGAGAGCCACCGCATTATCAAGCACTCTGTAGTAGGTTTTATTATCGCCGGCAGTAAGGGCAAGCACTTGACCGCCCTCAATATCGATCACCTCATAGGTGCCGTTTTCCTCAAAGAGGCCATCCTCTTTCTCAAGATATTCGGAAGTGAGTGCATAGGTCATATCCTCGTTGATGATCAACTTGGTGGCGATACCGCTGCAATCGGCACAAGGGAGGGTACCCTCATAGCTTCCCACATAGGCGGGAGTCTCCTCGACCACCTCCATTTCGGTGGTTTCGGCCGTGGTCTGATCCTCACTCTTTGACTTCTCACCGGTACATGAGGCTAACAGCAAAGCTGCAGAGGCCACTAATAAATAACTGATCTTCTTCATTTTAATTGTGATTAATAGTTCGTGTAAAATCAAATAATCATCTTGTCGTTTTTGTATGCAAATTTACCTGTTTTTGTTTGATTGCCCACATATAGTTAGGTGGGGTGCCGGATATTGATAGATCATTCAATTAATTTAGTACGGAAGGTGACTATTTGATGGGCTCTTAACTTTCGTTGGATTGGAATTGTGTAGGTCTATGTACCGATAAATCATTACATTTGTGTGATATGATAATTGGAACACGATAATGAAGAGGTATGAAAAAATATAGACGCGTGCTACTTAAGCTGAGTGGGGAGTCTCTGCAAGGGGAGCAAGGTTATGGGATTGACCCTCAGAGGTTGCAGGACTATGCCACGGAGATTGCCCAAATAGCCAAGAGCGGGGTGCAGGTGGCGATTGTGATAGGCGGGGGAAATATATTTAGAGGTTTGAGCGGTGCTACAAAGGGCTTTGATCGTGTCAAAGGGGATCAGATGGGGATGTTGGCGACGGTGATCAATAGTTTGGCGCTTAGTTCGGCATTGGATGCTGCCGGACAGCGTAACCAACTCTTTACCGCCACCCCTATGAGTCCCGTGGGCAAGCACTATAATAAGTGGGATGCGATTGATGCTCTGGAGGAGGGGAAAGTGGCCATCTGTGCCGGAGGTACCGGCAACCCTTATTTTACCACCGATACCGGTTCGTCGTTAAGGGCCATCGAATTGGAGACCGACGCTATGCTCAAAGGAACGCGTGTGGATGGCATCTACACCGCCGATCCCGAAAAAGATCCCTCGGCTGTGAAGTTTGACGAAATTACCTACCAAGAGGTGCTTAACCGCCGACTCAAAGTGATGGATCTCACCGCAACCACTATGTGTATGGAGAATAATCTCCCTATCGTGGTTTTTGATATGGACACACCGGGCAACCTCACCAAGTTATTGGTCGACGGCGAAGCTATCGGTACCCGAGTGGTGAGCGAGTAGCCACCGGTAGGGTAGGGGTGAGCCCCTAACACCTAACACATCTATAAATTAAGGAATGGAGACGGCAGGACCGATCTCCATTTTTGTGCTGTGTCGCAACGGTGCTTTTTAGGCTTTTTAGGTGATATTGACACTTGGAGCCGATTGGCGCACTGTGCGTTTAACCTGGTTTAACTTGATATATATCATAGTATCACTATGATTCGTTACATTTGTAGACTATATATTGTACGCGTACACTCGAAGTTTACATATAATGAGTTGTAAACGGGTGTCGGGTATTACAGTAGATCATTGATTTATTAAAAACAAAGGGTATGATTGATTTTATCAGAACAATTTTCAAGGAAGGTGATCAGATTTACATCTTACAAAATGATCAAGAGTTAGGTGGTAAGGTGTTAGTAATTAATGACTCTTTTATTGCCATTGAGACTGAGGAGGGTAATGTCATTGGAGTCAAAGTCGATGCGATTGATGGTTTTTCCAAGCAACCGATAGTCCGAAAGAAAAGTGTAGAAAAGATGCCGCGGCTATTTGCGTCTGACGATAATTGGGATAGTGTGCCTCCAAGAGCCGAATCTAAGGCAACAACCGCCAAGCCCAAAAAGGAACGTGTGGACTTTAAGCAATTTAAGCCGGGCGACAAGGTGCCGTTGGATTTTTTGACCAAACAAGACCCTACTTTGGCACACGCTTGGAAGCGTATGGAGGCTGAGCGCAGTCGTTCTTCCAAAATAAAGAAGGCGGTACAAGAGCTTTACGACGGATTTGTGGTCAATGCCGAGGGAATGGACCAGGTGGTGCCGGCTATTGGCGCTATCGTGGAGCTGAAACCCAGCTTCCAGTTTGGCTTTATTGATGATATGCAGACGGGGGATCGGTACTTCTACAACAGAGGGGATATCGTAGATCCCGAGTTGCAGAATGAATCGGGCGAAGGGATCAAGGTGGTCTATCAGCGGGGGCACAACCGTAAGGGCGCCACTGCGAGGTGCATTCACCTGCCTCACAGCATTCGCGGCGTGATGGATATCGTGATGAGCTTGGTGAGGGAAGAGGACTTTTTCCGTGCCAAGATGGTGACACGCAGTATTTTGGATGCTTATCCCGATAATGAGGCGGCACAGAGGATGTTGGAGGCGCTCACCGAGGGCGATGCTCAAAACGCTACGGAGGGTAACGGCGGTGACGATGCTATGTATGTGCAGGCGCGTAAGGCTTTGGAGCAGAAAGATTATGCCACCGCTTTGGAGCTGTACAAGAAATGTATGGAAAAGGGTATCCGCAAGGCCAATTGCATTAAGGAAATTGCCCAGATATACATCTCTCTCCACGCTCAAGAAAAGGATGAGGAGCAAAAGGCGATCCACAGGGCTAAGGGGCTTGAGTTTATAGCGCTTCACCGTAAGGATCTGCCCAATAAGAGCAGTACCAATTTTACGTTGGAGAATGTCTACTTCGCTCTCGGCGATTATGAGAATCATATTGATGTGGTGGAGGATATCATTGCCGAGACCGGGGAGAAGGGGGATCTGCCCCAATATGTCTTTTATCTCAACAAGGCGGCTCAGAGCTATCTGAGGTTGGGGGATTATGACCGTGCGTTGGATGCGGCGGAGCAAGGACTCGAGGTGGATCCGCACAACCAGCACCTACTTAAAACCAAGGGGGCGATAGAGGAAGCGGTAGCTGACGAAGACCGGGAGCCTGAGCGTCCTAAGGTGATGGATCGGGTGGTCGATAGTTTTAAGTCTTTGTTTTCGATAGATGAGGAGTAAGAAAGGCTGGGTCGGACTGTTGGTGATTTTGCCGGTTTTGGCAATCGCCGCTGCCGGTTATCTCTATTATCGCTACACCAAACAGTCGGGATTTAATGTCGGCGGTGACCGTAGCGAGTGGCTATATGTCTATCCGGATATGGATTGGGAGCGTGTGGCGGACTCTGTGGGAGCTGTCACGCACGCCCCTTTGTTGTCGGATCTGCGTTTGCACTTCAAGCATCGCGCCAAGGGCAGTCCCCGAACCGGTGCGTATCAGATAGAACCGGATATGACGGTGCAGGCGCTTTACAACCGATTGGTGTATGGGATGCAATCGCCGGTGTCGGTACACTTTAATTCGAGCCGCCTGCCCGGGCAGATATACAGGCGTATCGCTCATCAACTGATGGTCGATAGTTTGGATATTGCCACGGCTATGAATGATACGGTATTACTTCACTATGTCGGGGTGGCGGATACAACGTTGGTATATTACCTTGTCCCCAATACCTACGAGATGTATTGGGACTCCAAACCGGAGGAGGTGGTCAAACGTTTGGCCAAGGCGTCTCAATCCTTTTGGGACAACGAGCGGCGTCTCAAAGCGGAGCGGATAGGTTTGACTCCCTACGAAGTGATCAACCTGGCGGCCATCGTACAGGAGGAGAGCAACAAAGTGGATGAATACCCGATGATTGCGGGGTTGTATCTCAATCGACTAAGAATGGGGATGCCTTTGCAGGCCGATCCGACGATTAAGTTCGCCCTCCAAGACTTCGGTCTGCGTCGTATCCTTTATGAACATCTGAGGGTGGAGAGCCCCTACAATACTTATAAGTACAAGGGGTTGCCCAAAGGACCGATCCGCATCCCTTCGATAGATGCTATTGACGGTGTATTGGACGCCGTCGATCACCATTACATATATATGTGCGCCAAGAGTGACTTCAGCGGGTATCACGCTTTTGCAGAAACTTATAGTGCCCACCTGAGGAATGCCCGAGCGTATGCCAAGGAACTAAATAAGAGAGGAATCAAGTGATGAAGATCAGAGAGATGATAAACCACCTTGAGCGGCGTGTCCCTCTGTCGCAACAAGATGGATTTGACAATAGCGGTGTACAGTGCGGCGACGTGGCTCAGGAGTTGAAAGGGGTATTGGTGGCCATCGATACCACGGAGGCTGTGGTGGAGGAGGCGATTGATAAAGGTTGCAACTTGATTGTGACGCACCATCCCGCCCTCTTCCACGCTACGAAGTCTATCACACCCGATTACTATATCAATAGGGCGTTGATGATGGCTATCAAACATGATATCGTCGTATATGCTTCGCATACCGCTTTGGATAATGATGATGAGGGAATCAATGTCTACTGGGCGCGCCGGATGGGTTTGCAAGATATACAAATATTGATGCCTAAGCAGGATCTGCCGACCATCGGCGCCGGAGTGGTGGGCGATCTCCCGGAGCCGCTCTCTTTGGAACAATTGGTGGAGCGGATGAAGAGCTTCCAACCGATCGAGCGTGTGGCTCACAACCGTGTCGTGCGTGAGCCTATACAACGTGTGGCCTACTGCGGGGGTAGTGGTAATTTCTTGATTGATAGAGCGGTAGAGGCCGAGGCGGACATCTTTATCACCGGCGAAGCTAAGTACAATGATTATTATGATGCGGAGGGCTTGATCACACTGATGACGATAGGCCACTTTGAGTCGGAATTGCTGTCGAAGGAAATCTTGATAGAGATTATGTCTGAAAAAAGAGGTAACTTTGCTGTCTATAATGCGACATCGTGTGTCAATCCTTTGCATTACATCTGATAAACGTGGATAAAGCTATGGCTAATAAGAAAGAAGAGAGTCAAAAAGAGATAACAGTAGAGGAGCGTTTGGTAGCTCTCTACCAACTGCAAATTGTATCTTCCGAGATCGATCGTATCCGTACGATGAGGGGTGAACTGCCCTTGGAGGTGGAGGAACTGTCGGATGAGTTGGCAGGCAAGCAGACGCGTATAGACCGGTATGCGGAGCAAGTAGAGCGTAACAAGCGTGCTGTAGAGCTGTCCCGTGAGGGGATACGTGCGGCTCAGGCTATGATTGAGAAGTACAAGCAGCACCTCAATGATGTCCACAATGATAAGGAGTATGATGCCATCTCCAAGGAGTTGGAAAACTTGGACTTGGATGTACTGAAGTACGAGAAATCAATCCGTGAGTACCAAGAGGATACCCGCTTTGTGCAAGAGGATATAGAGCAGGTCAAGGCTGACATTGCCGAGGTACAGGAAGTCTACAATGCCAAAAAGGCGGAGCTTGATGAGATCATCGCCGATACCAAAGCAGAGGAAGAGAAGTTGAGGATAAAGGCAAAGGAGTTGGAGGGTGTGATAGAGCCAAGGTTGCTGACCGCCTTTAAACGCACACGCAAGTCGTCGCACAACGGTATGGCGGTAGCTCCTATCGAGCGTGGCGCCTGTGCCGGTTGTTTCAACCTCATCCCGCCCCAGCGTGTGATTGATGTGAGAGCTCACAAGAAGATCATCGCTTGCGAATACTGTGGCAGGGTACTCATTGATCAGGAGTTGGCGACTGAGGTGGCAGACCAATTTGAGCTGTAATCTATAGATGGATTTACAATACTTTTCGAGGTGTATCAACGCTGTTTGGTACACCTTTTTTCTGCCCCTTAGTTTAATCTTTTTTATTAATCGTCAATGAGCAAATATCTTACTTATTGGTTATATTTGTATAGGATGTATGTTGAATTTATATAACCCATAATAGTATGAAACGAAAAGTAGCAGATATTGTTAGAGGTCATAGGGCCATTGACGGTGCGGGTGTTAGACTGACTCGCGTGTTAGGAATTAGGACGATCAAGTCTTTTGACCCCTTCTTGATGTTAGATGGTTTTGATTCTAAAAATCCGGAAGATTATATTAAGGGATTCCCTTGGCACCCTCACAGAGGTATCGAGACGGTTACCTATTTGGTGAGCGGCGAGATGGAGCATAGCGACAGCCTTGGCAATAAAGGCGTGATCCGTAAGGGCGATACCCAATGGATGAGTGCCGGATCGGGTATCATCCACCAGGAGATGCCGGTAGCATCCGAGCATTTATTGGGTTGCCAGTTGTGGGTCAATCTACCTAAGAAAGACAAAATGTCGGCGCCCACTTATGGTGATATCCGGTCAGAGGATATCCCGTCCGTAACGGAGGAGCAAGCGACGGTCAAAGTGATCTCCGGCAAGTATGGCGACACCAGAGGGGCTTTTGAGCCTGAGCATGTGGCGGTCACCTATTTAGATGTCAATCTAAAACCGGGTGCCACTTGGAGCTACGCCGGTACGCCCAACGATGAGACGCTCTTCATCTACCTCCTCTCCGGTGATGTCGCTGTCAACGAGGGCTTGGACAACTTTGAGGAGAAGGGCTGCGCTATTCGCTTCAGTGCGTCCAATGAAAATGCTGACGAGTATGAGACTGTAGAGATCAAGGCCGGGGCTGAGGGCGCACGCTTTGTGTTGCTTGCGGGCAGACCTCTCAAGGAGCCTATCGCTTGGGGCGGTCCTGTGGTGATGAATACCAACGAGGAGTTGGAGCAGGCGTTTGACGAAATCGATAGAGGTACCTTTATCAAGGAGAATGCCGCACTATAATTGACCTAAGATGGCTTCAGCAGCTATCTTGGATGAGGGTGCATCGGTTTGTAATAACCGGTGCACTTTTTTGTATCCCTCAATCATCGCCTCTCTCTTGTGTTGGCGGTCGCCCCTCTCTCGGAGCAAAGGCGACAGTTCGGACTTGATTAGATCTTCTCTAAAACGTCCTCCAAATAGTTCGGGCACCACCGCTTCATCAGCGATGAGATTGACCAAGGAGATGTATTTGGCGGTGAATAGACGGTCAAAGACGAAGTTGGCGAGATGTCCCGCTTGGTGAGCATAGCACACCACTTGTGGCACCCCGAAGAGTGCCGTCTCGAGAGTGGCCGTACCGCTTGTCACCAATGCCGCCGTGGCACCGCTGAGGATCGTATAGGTGTCGTTAAATATCGGCTCCAATCCCGGAGCCACCTCACTGTAGAGCGACCGAGGCACGCTGTCCGTACCTGCTATCTTGATATCATATTCGGGGAAAGCGTGAGCCACTCTGAGCATAGTCGGCAGGTTTTTAATGATTTCCGACTTGCGGCTGCCGGGCAGTAAAGCTATATAGGGAGCTTGCTCGGTTGCACTGTGACGCTCCAAAAATTGCTCCACCTCCTCCAATGAGGGGTTGCCCACATACTTGACTTGCGGCAAATGGTTTTCTTCGAAGTAAGGCACCTCAAAAGGAAAGATCGAGAGTACCAGATCCGTGTGGGTACGGAGCGTCTTGATACGCCCTTTTTTCCAAGCCCACACCTTGGGCGGTATGTAATAGACGATCCGACACGACGGGAGATGCTTCCTCACAAAGGGCAATATGTATCGAAAGCAAAAACCGGCATAGTCGGTACAGACCACCACATCCGGTTGCATTTCCAAAATTACTTGCTGTACCCTCTTAGCGGCAGATTGTATCTTAGAGAGGTTGAGGGCCACATCGACAAAGCCCATAAATGCGATCGCCTCGGACGCCACCACCGAGCGCCCTCCCACGGCTCTCATCCGCGGTCCTCCCATAAAAGCGAAAGTAGCCGAAGGGTCAAGACCTTTCAGCTCTTTCATTATGGTCGAAGTATGCAGATCGCCACTCGCCTCGCCCGCCACAAAGAAGTACTTCATTATTTCATTATTCGTCCCAGTGCTTGATCTCCTGGATCACTTCATAGTCGGTGACGTCAATATTGCACGGTACGATGGTGCCGTACCCTCTCTTGAGTAATTCGATATCCCAGTTCTGATTGATAGGCTCCGCCAGTTGGATACTGCCGGAGAGCCAGTACACCTCCCTTCCGGTAGGGGTAGTTTGGCACACATATTCATTGACATACTTGCCGTCCGCTTGACTGCAGACCCTCAGTCCTCTCACCTCGGGTACATTAGGGATATTCACATTGAGATAGACCCCCTTGGGGATGCCCTCTTTGAGGATTTTCCGTGCAATACTGCGTGCAAAACGACAGCTGTCCAGATAGTCACTTTCCTGGTCTCCGTGGAGTAGAGAGACGGCAAAAGAGGGGATATTAAAGATGGTTCCCTCAATTGCGGCACCCAAGGTACCCGAATAGTTGACGGCAATCCCTTCATTACCACCGTGATTGATCCCTGCCACCACCAAGTCGGGCAGCACGGGTAAAATCTCATTGAGCGCCAGCTTGACACAGTCGGCAGGCGTCCCGCTACAACTATATATGGTCAGTCCCGGTTCTGTCTCCACCAAATCAAAGTGGATAGGGATAGATGAGGTGATAGCACTTGACGAACCGCTCCGCGGACCATCGGGCGCCACCACTACAATGTCACCCAAATCGCGCAGTGCCGTATAAAGCTCTACCAGACCCTTGGCAAAGACCCCATCGTCATTGCTTACTAAAATCAGAGGACGCTTAGGTATCATCGCGCGGTGATCTCAACAAGTTGGATGTCAAAGATGAGTGTCGAAAAGGCGGGGATGGTACCGTGATTTCTGTAGCCGTAGCCCAATTCATACGGAATCACCACCTCCCATCGGTCGCCGACATTCATCGACTGCAAAGCGTACTGCATGCCCAGTATCAATTGGTTCACCCTCATGGTCAGCGGCCCCGGTGCTTGGAATATTTCACCCGAGATCAGCTTCCCCGACAGCTCCATCTTGACCGTACTGCCCTGCAAAGGATATTCTTTATTGGCCGCCTCCGAAGCCTCGATGACCTTGTAGTAAATCGGCGGGTTGGTGTTGAGAAAACGCAACTCGGTGTACCCTTTGTTTACAGCCTCCTCCACAAAAGCCACATTCTCTTTTTTGTATTCAGAGTCCTCGGGTTTATAATCCACGTTGCAACCGGTAAGGCCGAGAAGCAACACAAAAAGGACGTATACAAGTCTTTTACTCATGTATTATAACGTAATTATAATATGCGATTATATCTTCATCAAAAGCGACTTCATACTCACGCTCTTGTCTATCAGATCGCTCAATTCGCTGATGGCCACTCTTTGTTGCTCCATCGTGTCACGGTGACGGACGGTGACCATCTTGTCCTCCAAACTCTCGTGGTCTACCGTGATACAGAAAGGCGTGCCCAACGCATCCTGCCTGCGGTAACGCTTGCCGATAGAGTCCTTCTCATCGTAGTCACAAGGGAAGTGGAACTTCAACTCATTGACAATCTCCATAGCCAATTCGGGCAAACCATCTTTACGCACTAAAGGCAATACCGCCACCTTCTTAGGAGCCAAAGCGGGGGGCAGATGGAGTACCACGCGTGTTTCACCATTCTCCAACAGCTCCTCTTCATAGCATCCAAAGAGGACACTCAAAAAGAGCCTGTCTACACCTATTGAGGTCTCCACCACGTAGGGGACATAACTCTCGTTGCGCTCGGGGTCAAAGTATCTGAGCTTCTTGCCCGAAAACTCCTCGTGACGGCTCAGATCAAAGTCGGTACGAGAGTGGATGCCCTCCACCTCCTTAAAGCCGAATGACATCTCAAACTCAATATCCGTAGCGGCATTGGCATAGTGTGCCAATTTATCATGGTCGTGGTAGCGATATTTCTCATCACCCAACCCAAGGGCTTTGTGCCAGCGCAGACGCTCCGCCTTCCACTTTTCAAACCACTCCAATTCGGTTCCCGGTGCCACGAAGAATTGCATCTCCATCTGTTCAAACTCACGCATACGGAAGATGAACTGTCTCGCCACAATCTCATTGCGAAACGCCTTACCGATTTGGGCGATACCAAACGGGATCTTCATACGGCCGCTCTTCTGTACATTGAGATAATTGACAAAGATGCCTTGTGCCGTCTCGGGACGTAAGTAAATCTTCATCGCATTGTCCGATGTAGACCCCAACTCTGTGGCAAACATCAGATTAAACTGGCGTACATCGGTCCATTCACGCGAACCGCTGATGGGATCCACAATCTCACAATCCTCGATTAGTTTTTTGAGACCCGGCAAGTCATTTTCCTCCAATGCCTTTACAAAACGTTGGTGTATGGTGTCGTACTCCTCTTGGTACTTGAGTACCCTGCCATTGGTCTGTCTGTACTGTTCTTCGTCAAATGCGTCGCCAAAACGTTTGGCCGCCTTGGCAATCTCTTTGTTTATCTTTGCATCGATCTTTGCCAAATGATCCTCGATAAGGACATCGGCGCGGTACCTCTTCTTAGACACCTTGTTATCAATCAAAGGGTCGTTAAACGCATCAATATGTCCCGACGCCTTCCATACGGTGGGGTGCATAAATATAGAAGAGTCAATCCCCACCACATTGTCGTGAAGTAGGGTCATCGCCTCCCACCAATAACGTTTGATGTTATTTTTAAGCTCTACACCATTTTGACCGTAGTCATAGACCGCGCCCAATCCGTCATATATATCCGAGGATGGAAATACAAATCCATACTCTTTACAATGTGCAACTATCTTCTTAAATAGGTTGTCGTCACCTTGTTGTGCCATCTCTTTATCTCAATATTCAAATACAATTCACAATGCGGTACAAAGATACATAATTCTGTACACTATCCGATTACTCCGATGCCGTGTGGTCCCTCTCCTCATCCGCCTCATCCTTGACCCGAGTTACCTTTGATTCGTCCAACGGCGTCCGCAGCGAAATGATGTAAAAAAGCGCCATAGTCACGATGTGCAGACCGACCCACACACCCTGCGGCAGTCGGGGTACTTTGATCGGATTATAAATGATTCCGACGAATAGCATAATCGCCATCAACACGGTGACCGCTTTTTTCTGTTTATAGGAGTTGAGCGAATAATAGAGTGCACCGCCACAGAGGAGCGCGCGACTCACTGTTTCGAAGAACCGGTTGTCGACCTTTACAAAAAAAAGCATCAGCAGTGCTATAAAGGCAAAGAGCATGTATAGTGATTTGTTATTCATCTTCCAATCTTAATCCGTCGTAAAATAAATTGAGCAGTTGATTCGCCGCAACAAACGAACTCATTTTGTCCTCCAAAATAGCTTGCTCCACCTTAGGCAGCTCTGCCATTATCTTAGGATCGTTATAGAAAGCATTTTTCAGAGCCTCGTTGATACTCTCATACATCCAAAACTTGGTTTGTTGGTTGCGGTGGCGGTAGAAGTAACCGTTTTCTTTGATGAAAGCGATAAAGCGATCAATCATATCCCATACCTCTTTGATCCGAAGGTCGTAAAAGCCCGAATAGGTCAGCACTTCGGGAGTCCACCCGCTCTCCGCAGGCGGAAATAGGTGCAGCGCATTTCGGAAGTGCTGAGCCGCCAGCTCGGCCGGCTTGATATTGTCACCGTCGGCCTTGTTGATTACGATACCGTCTGCCATCTCCATGATACCCCGCTTGATACCTTGCAACTCATCACCGGTACCCGCCAATTGTATCAGTAAGAAAAAATCGACCATAGAGTGCACCGCCGTCTCGGATTGGCCCACTCCCACAGTCTCTACAAATATGGTGTCAAAGCCCGCCGCCTCGCAGAGGATGATGCTCTCTCGCGTTTTTCGTGCCACACCGCCCAAAGAGCCGGCCGACGGACTGGGGCGGATAAAAGCGTTATCCTCCTTTGAGAGTCGTTCCATACGGGTTTTGTCGCCCAAGATGCTGCCTTTGGAGCGCTCACTCGAAGGGTCTATCGCCAAGACCGCCAACTTGTGACCCGCCTTGACCACGTGCATCCCAAACGCATCTATCGAAGTACTTTTTCCGGCTCCGGGGACTCCCGTGATACCGATCCTCACCGATTTGCCGGCGTGGGGCAAACACCGCTCTATCACCTCCTGCGCCTTGCGACGGTGTTCGGGCAGTCTACTCTCCACCAATGTGACCGCCTGCGAGAGCATAGCGCGATTGCCCGACAGTATGCCCTCCACATACTCGTCCGTGGATAGCAAACGCCGCCGCCTTGGTTTGAAGTAGGGATTGACAATCGGAGCGCTCTCTACCCCGCTATTGACAGACAGTCCTTTATAATCACCACAGTTCTCAGGATGTTCGTATTTCATAATCATTAATACACCGTTAAAACACAGATGTGCCTAAATGTTCTTCAGATAAGTTTTGTTTTGATACACCATAGTCTCACGCTGCGGTACGCCCTCCACCCTCCACAGACTGTAATAAGACCACCCTATACAAAGGTAACAAAATATGTCTGATTTCTTCGAAATAATCGGATATATGTATATCTACCCCCTGTGACCACAATCGCCGCCCCGCCATTGGTGCATTGGTGGGATAATTTAGAGTGAATAATGGTCGGGACTCGGATATCAACCACCCTCAATGTGTAATAAGTGTTAACTTGTATTTCATATTTTGTTTTGAGGGCAGTTTTGGGTGTCCAGATTGGTGGCTTTATAAGGTGCTGTGGTACAAGGGGTTGGGAGGGGTAGTAACTTAGCCGAAGTTAGACGGCCGACTCGCCGAGGTTAATATACGGTCTCGTCTCTGTCTCGTCGGCCGTCTAACCGCGGCGAGTCGGCCGTCTAACTTCGGCTAAGTTCGGGTCTCCCTTACGCCTCTATAAACCAATCGGTTACGAGGGAGGTTCATTCCCCACCCTCCAAATGCCCCAAATGTATAAAAAACACCCCTATTTGGGGTGTGATGGGTGGTGCGACCTAAAGGTCGGGAGGGTAGGGTGACGTCGTTTCCCGGGGTCAACGTCTCACGTTGGCTACCGCCAACGCTCGCCATCGACCGGCGGGCTAATTAAATGCGACCCCTCCGGGGTCGTCCGATGCTCCCCCATTTGTGTTGCGGCACGTATATATATATGGTGTATGAAACGTTGACGACGTAACATCGGATTTCACACATATATATATGGTGTCATCGGGGAAACATCGGCGACCACGGAGGGGTCGAATTTCGTTAGCCCGCGTGTCATAAGCCCCTATCGGCGTCAGCCGGTAGGGGCTTATGACCTCGGGAACCCGGTATTTCCTCCTTGCAATTCGACCTTTAGGTCGCACCACGTATCGTCTTGGGGTTATAGTTCGAGACGGTCCATCACAGCGAAGTGGGTTCCGGGGTAGTGTTCGCCGATGTAGGCCTCTATGTATTGGCGACTGTCTTCCGTTACTATAGGATCGTAGGTGAGTCCTTGATTGTAGATGACCAAGGGGATCTCGATCTTTCGGTTGGCCAACGCTTCCAAACTCAATAAAGTGTGGTTGATACTCCCAAGTTGGGCGGTGGTAACCAAAATGACCGGCAGTCTTTGCTCGGTTATATAATCGATGGTGAGTAGTTGCCTTGTGATCGGTACCATCAGTCCGCCGGCACCCTCTACCAATACTTGGTCGTACTTTTGCATCAGCTGCCGAGTTGCCGCCGTTGCCAAAGATATGTCTATGGTTTTGCCTTGCAGTTCGGCGGCAATGTGGGGTGATGCCGGTTTGTCAAAGAGTATCGGGTGGGTGGTATGGTTTTGATCCTCGGGCAAGAGCGCTCGTCCTTCAATCTTTCGGTGGACAAGGATATCGTCGCTCATCTCCTTGCAACCGGTCTGAACCAATTTCTGTGTGATGACGTTGACCCCTTGGCTGAGGAGTTGTCGGCTCACCCATCCGGTGGCAATGGTTTTACCTGCATCGGTATCGATACCGGAAACAAAGTGTACAGGTGCCGTTAAAATCTCTGAGAGCTTCATGTCTGATTATTTTTGTGCTATGATTAAGAGTGCTTTGTAAGTGAGGGGCAGTGGAGCAAGGTCATCTATCCCCAAGCTCTTTCGCATCCGCTCCTCGGCTTTCGTTATGCGTGACGGAGACCACACCCCTTGGTGGGTGTATGTAAAGGCATTGGTGCCGGTCTCCTTGAGGTGCTTCAAAAGGGGGAGCAGACCGGAGAAATGGAGTGTGATCTCTTCTTGGCGCCACTCACTCCGCTCAAACCGAGATAAACGTTGGAGGTAGGCGGAGCTATCGGGGTATTGGAGTGTTTGGGGCGAGATATGTCGTAACTGATACAGATTGTCGGGAAGATAGGTGGAGAGGGCCAACCAGCCGTCGGGAGCCAGGCTGTCGTAGGCTTTGTCGATAAAGGAGGCGGGATCTTGCCACCACTGTACGCAGCTACTCGAGGTGATCAGTTGATATCCGCCGCCCCAAGGCAAAGTCTCGGCATCGCCTGCAAAAAAGGTGAGGTTGGTATCGGGTAGCTTTTGCCGAATTATGCTCTCGGCATCGGGCACCAAATCATTGACCGTCAGACGTGCAGCGGCAAAGTGCCGTGACAGCGCTTGGGTAAATATACCGGAGCCACATCCGATTTCCAGCACCTCGGTTGGAGGTGTAGAGATATGCTCTGTCAGCATCTCGACCAATCGGTGTGCCACCGATTGTTGGGGTGTTGCGGCCCTGTCGTAAGTGGTGAGCGCTTTGCCGAAACGTTGTACCAGTATCTTTTGATCTACGGTCATAAGTCTAAAATTTCTTCCCAACTGCGGTATTCCATCAAAGGATAGTGTCCGGCGCCGGCGAGTGTCCGACAGGGTACACCGTGCCGCTCCCAGTATCGCAGTTGATTGGCTGTAGGGACAATCAGGTCTTTGCCGCTTACTATGGCTTTGCTCCAGCTCAGTTGCGGCGGTGTCTCTTCGGGCAGATCTTTGACTTGTAGGTAGGTACCATAGAGTTCGGCTTTGAGATCCTCGGTGGAGCGGGCGGCGAAGGTGTTGTAAACGGCCAATAACTTTTTCCCGCCACACATGCGGCGGTTAAAACGCTGCCTATTGGCGTCGTCCAAACCTTGGAGGGTGCCTCTGAATATGTGGTCCGGGATACCGTAAAGATCGTGCATCGGCATGGGAGTGCCGTTGATCGCCACCGCTACGGTCGGTCGGGGCAGTGCCGCGGCCAATTGATCCATAGCCCAAACCCCCATACTCCACGCCACCATATAGACTTCTTGGTAGGAGGTCAATGGAGGAAGGTCGGTGGGGGCAATCTCTCTATAATCGTAGGCGGTGAGGTAGTCGCACCCCTTGGGCAACTCTAAATGCCGCGCCACCTCCGGTGTGGTACCCCAGCCGGTAAAAAAGATCAGCAGGCGGTCATTGCCCGCTTGATGTATTATATCTGTCTGCATAGTCTTGCTATATCTGTCACTTCGGTCGTTGTCATCGCCGAGGTAAGCGAGATGCGTAGCCTTTCGCTCCCTGCAGGTACGGTCGGCTTGCGTATCGGGCGGATGTAGTAACCGGCCGCTCCAAATAGCTCTGCCGCCTTTGTTACCTCCTTTTCGCCCGGTATGACGATGGGTATGATTTGCGATGTTGCCGCGATGCCGCTCTCTTGGGTAAAGAGCCGGAGCAGTTGACCGAGATACTCTCTTCGCTCCCTCATCTCTCTTACTTGGTTGAATAGGTAGCGGCTCCAAGCCACCGTGATTTCGGGGAGAGCGGTGGTGAATATCAGTGATCTGGCTCGGCTCACCAAGAGTTGTCTCAGGGTATCGCTCTGTAAGGAATAAGCGCCTACCGACCCTAATGCTTTGCCCAAGGTGCCGATGAGTAGGTCGACTCTATCGGTCAGGCCTTTCTCGGCAGCGATGCCGAGTCCTTCGTCTCCGTACACTCCGACAGCGTGAGCTTCGTCCACATATATATATAGGTGTGGATAGCTCTCTTTGAGTGCGACGATCTCCTGCAATGGGGCGAAGTCTCCGTCCATACTGAAAAGGCTTTCGGTCACCACCCACACCGTTTGGTAGTCGTTGGCATACTTTGAGAGTATGCTTTGGAGGTGGGTGAGGTCATTGTGTCGGAACCGAAGGAAGGGCGCTCCCGAAAGGCGGATGCCGTCTATGATGCTGGCGTGCACCAATTTGTCGGCAACAATCAGTGTACCGGGGAGCGACAAGACCGGTAGGATGCCGCTATTGGCGTGGTAACCGCTATCCCACAGAAGGGCGCTCTCCGTGTGGTATGCCTGTTGCAAATCGGTCTCAAAGTGATCGGCGGAGCGGCTATTGCCGGTCAACAGACGTGAGGATGCACTGGAGGGATGTAGAGCTGCCGCTTGGGTATCGACGAAAGTTTGCCACAATTGTCGCTCCTCCAACAATCCCAAGTAGTCGTTGCTATTGAGGTTGAGCAGCCGCTGACCGCCGACCGTTACATACTTGCCGTCGGGTTGCAGATGCGGAATGGTGCGGTAGGTGCCTTGTGCTTGGCACGCTTGGAGCGCTTCGCGGTATCTGTCAATCGTTGATGACATGGATCAGTCCTGTGATCAGTTTTTGCAGCTCTTCGTCGGTGATGGCGAGGAATGGCGGCATCAGATAGACCAACTTGCCAAATGGCCTGACCCAGATCCCCTCTCTCACAAACTTGGGTATCAGTGTGGCCATATCTACCGGCGCTTTCATCTCTACCACGCCTATGGCGCCAAGTACTCGTACCTCCTGCACATCGGGGTGGGCGGCGAGGGGCGCCAAGCCGGTTTGCAACTGCGACTCTATTTCCGCCACTCTCTTTTGCCACTCCTTGGAGAGTAGCAGCTCGATGGATCGTTTGGCTACGGCACAGGCCAAAGGGTTGCCCATAAAGGTGGGGCCGTGCATAAAGCATCCCGCCTCTCCTCCGCAGATGGTATCGGCAATCGCCTTGGTGGTAGCTACGGCGGAGAGGGTCATATATCCGCCCGTCAGGCTCTTGCCTATGCAGATGATATCGGGTGTGATGTCGGTATGATAGGTGGCGAGCAACTGTCCGGTGCGTCCGAAGCCGGTGGCTATCTCGTCAAAGATCAGCAGGCAGTTGTAGTGGTCTGCCAACTGTCGGAGCCGATTGAGGTACTCGGCGTGATAAAAGTACATGCCGCCGGCTCCTTGTACTATCGGTTCGACTATGATGGCGGCAATCTCATCGCCGTGGGTATCGAGCAGCGCTTCCATTGGGCGTAGGTCTTCCGGATCCCAGCTGCCGCCAAATCGGCTCTTGGGTTGCGGCACGAAGTACTGTACCGGCAGTGTGCCCGCGAAGTAACTGTGCATACTGGTTTCGGGATCGCACACCGACATAGCGTGCCAAGTGTCTCCGTGGTAGCCGCTGCGGATGCTGACGAAGTGCCGCTTGTGACGAAGACCGACCGACTGGCGGTGCTGTATCGCCATCTTGAGGGCAACCTCTACGGCAACCGAACCGCTATCGGCATAAAAGAGTTGATCCATACCCTCGGGCAGTATCTTCTCCACCAATAGTTTTGCCAACTCAACTGCGGGGCGGTGCGTCAGACCCCCAAACATCACGTGTGACATCTCTTGGAGTTGTGCGGTGGCGGCCTCATTGAGTTCGGGGACATTGTAGCCGTGAAGCGCCGCCCACCACGAGCTCATACCGTCGATCAATTGTGTACCGTCTTCGAGAGTGATGGTACAACCTTTGGCACTCTTGACGGGGTAGACTTGTAGCGGATCAATGGTAGAGGTATAGGGATGCCACAGATGTTGGCGGTCCCACTGTAATAGTTCTTCGGTAGTCATCATAACGTTATTCGTCCCAAGTGGTGGGTGTATTGACATCGTAACCTGCAGAGGTAAACAGCTCCATATCTCTCTCGGCTATGGAAGCGGTGGTGGTCAGCAAGCCGCCGGTGATGGCAGCGTTGATGCCGATGTAGAGCCCCTTTTGCTGTACCTCGGCGCTTAGCAACGCTCGGCCGCCGCTGAAACGTAAAAAGGCTGTGGGGTTGGCTAATCGGAATATACAGAATGCCAAAAGGACCTCGTCGGGCGACAATAGTTCTTGATTTTGGAGTGGCGTTCCCGGCATAGGGTGGAGGATATTTATCGGGATACTCTCGATGCCCATTGATGCCAAGTACAGTGCAAACTCTACCCGTTGCCGGCGAGTCTCGCCCATTCCGATGATGCCTCCACTGCACCGTCGCATACCCACCTCTTGAGCATACTTGAGGGTTTGTTCTTTCTCGGCTTGGGTGTGGGTGGAGCAAAGTTTGTGGAAATGGCTCGGAGCGCTCTCCATATTGCAATGGTAAGTGGTGCAACCCGCCTCCTTGAGTTGTTGCAGCGCCTCTTTTGTGGCAAGCCCTAAGGAGGCGCACATCTCCAACTTGGTGGCTTGGCCGATAGCGCGATACATCATAATGTACCGTTTGACTTCGCTCTCGGTGGGACGTTTGCCGCTCGCCACCAAACTGTACCGCTTGATTCCGACGCTGTCGTTGTGCTTTGCCAAGGCAAGCACTTCATCATCGGGCAAGATTGGGTAACTGTCGCTCTCTGTCCGGTAGTGCCCGCTCTGGGTACACCAGTGGCAATCTTCGCTGCAACGCCCGCTCTTGACGTTAATGATGGAGCAGGTGTCAAAGGCCGAACCGCATAGTGTCCGGGTGATACGGTGGCACGCTTCGTAGAGCTCCTCTCTATGTGTCTCCTCAACGATTCTTAATATCTCATCGGGCGATGTGAGTCTTTCGCCGCCTATGATTCTTTCCGCAATATTCATCGGTTATAATATAAAAAAAGGGGTGCTGAGGCGTATGAAGCCTCGGCACCCTTAACTATAATAGGTGTTTAGACGGGTTGTGCAGCCTTAGTGTCAGTTGTTGCCGTCACAGGAAGTAAGAGCATCAACTCGTAGGGCCACGATGCACTGTCCATGGGGCGATCGTCCTCTGTATACCGACCCGTCACGATCTCTACAGCATCGGATAGGAGCGCCCTTAGAGCTTTGGAGCATTTGAGCGAAATCCGCTCTACCACATTGGCACGGAGTCGACCGATGTTGACCACATTGCCCAAGGAGTGGAAAGAAGCGGCGGCATTCCGGCTCCAACGTGTGAACCGGAGTGCCCGCTTATGTCCGAATAGCTTTTGTTTGTGCATTACCCGTCAGTTATCGGTCGGTTATTATTGAGTCACACGCTCTAACCACTTCACCATCGAGAGCATGATGCCCATCGAGACGATACAAACGGCGGCAAAGACGGTCCAACCAACCCATAGAGGCCACTTGTTGTACATCACAGGGCCGAGCCAGATGAGGAGGTTACCGAGAGCGGTAGCGGTGAGCCACAAGCCTTGGCAAAGGCCTTGCAGATGCTTTGGCGCCACCTTGGAGACAAACGAGAGTCCCAATGGTGAGATAAACAGCTCTGCCAAGGTGAGGAAGAAGTAAGTCACAATCAGCACCCAAGGACCGGCTTTCATCGCCTCTTGTGTGTCGGCGCCCATAGCGCGGAACTCTGTACCGGATGGGTAGTTGTAGTAAACCGAAACGGCCAGCAAGAAGATGTAAGCGGTGGCGGCAATCAGCATACCGTACGCAATTTTACGCGGGGTAGAGATGTTTTTGCCTCTACGTGCGAGCGAACCGAATACAGCCATCACGATTGGAGTCAACACAATCACGAAGAATGGATTGACAGCCTGCCAAATCTCAGGCGGAATAGCACTGGTCTTGATGAAGTCGCGTGCAAAGACGGAGAGCGACTGACCGTTTTGGTGGAATGAGAACCAGAAGAATACCGCTACGCCAAGCACTGCGAAAAGTGCGTAAAGACGTTGCTTGATCTCGCCTGCCATGGCCGCTTTCTCCTCAGGAGTATAACCCTCGTTTTCGGTCTGTACCTTCTTAGGTGGTTCGGGATAAAGACGACGTGTAGAAATAAAGATCACCAAAGAGATCAGCATAGCTATGACGGATGCGATAAAGGAGTAGTGCACACCGGTATTGAAGACCTCAAGGTAGTTTTGACAGAACTCGGGGGTAGGAATTGTACCGCCTACTTCTGCGGTCCACTTTGCCAAGTTGGCAGTCTCGTCAACGGTCATTGAGACACCGTTGATCAGCTTGTGACAAAGCTCGGGCAGACCGGCATTGTAAGCCAAACCATTCTTATTGAGCCACCAGCTGCGGAGCAATGGGGCTACGAATGGAGCGATCAAACCACCGATGTTGATGAATACGTAAAAGATCTGGAAGCCGGAGTCGCGCTTGGTCCTTGCGATACGGAGCTCTTCGGGGCCTTTCAGAGCCGCCTCTGCTTCGAGGTTATCGTACATCTGTCCTACAATAGCTTGCAGGTTACCCTTAAATAGACCGTTACCAAATGCAATCAGCAACAGCGATACGCAGGTAAAGGGCAGCAACCAAGAGATATTGGCTGACGTAGAGGTGATAGGAATGGAAAGTAGTACATAACCCAATGCCATAATAATCAGACCGGTCATGATAACCGACTTGTAGTTGTTTCTCCGGTCTGCAACGATACCGCCGACTAAGCTGAGTACGTAGATTAGGGCATAAAATACGGAGTAGATGACTCCGCTCCATTGGTCGCTAATACCAAACTTGGAAACCAAGAAGAGCAGAAGCACCGCATTCATAATGTAGTACCCGAAACGCTCTCCCATATTGGAGAGTGCCGCAGGTATCAATCCTTTTGGATGATCTTTGAACATGTTGTTAAGCTTTTGTCTATCAGTTAATATTTGAGTTGTTAATTGTTGTCTACTCTCACAAGACCGATTATTGGTCAGCTTCCCTTACCGACTTTAGTCCGCCGTTGGTAGGGTAAATCTCCACCACTGTGGTTTTTCCTTTGGTGTTGAAGAGTACCATATCAAGTGCTTCCAATGACCCTAACTGTGCCACCGGAAGTTGTCGGGTACTCCAGGTTTGCCCCTTATAAATGACAGAGGCGCGGACGCTACCGGGGATGCGGTAGACGATCCCTTTTTTCAAGCGACGCTCCAACCGCTGTTGCTCTTTTTCGTCGAGTACGGCCGCTTGTTCTATTATTTTGATGTCTAAGTAAATGGGTTCGCCCCTCAGATCGTCTGCCGGCAATAAGCCCAACTGTTCCGAGAAGCGTGCCACCACTCTTTGTCCCGTCTCGGTGGGAGACAAGCGGTCTACAACCTGTACGGCGGTCTGTGACGCTTTGATGCCGTTGAATTGGCGTACATAAGCACGCTCCTGTTGATCCAAGCGATGGACTGCAAACTGCAACGCTTCGCCGTCTGCAAAAGGTTGTTCGCTCTCTCCGCTGATGACAAGATCGCGGTTTTCGCGGATGCGATAGATATTGTCCGCCAAGATACGTGCCTTGGCCGCCGCCGTTGTCGCCTGGATATATTCCAATGGGAATGCGGCGTCAAATGACAGATCCCAACCGTTGGGATCCGGTAGTACGTCGGTAGGTTGGGCAATCGCCTCCACCTCTTCTATGTTGATTCCCACCAATATCCCGTCGGGTGTCAACGCCACATTGGTAGCCTCGCTATTGCGTTTAAATTCGATGGCGTACCGTTGTTCCTCATCCGCTATACCTTGAGGAAAAATGGATACCTCTTTGAGACGGTACCGCTCGGCAGGCTCCATCACCGCATCTTGAGTGCCTAAGAAACGTTCGGCATACAATGACAAAGGTCCCGGCTCCTCCTTGATAACGTCCGACGTGACAGCAATTGAAATCATTGTTGTCGGGAGAGCGTAGACCAATCGATTGTCATTGAGAGCCCCTACACTGTATAGTTCCACCTTTTGTGCCGACGCCATTTGTGCAAAGGCGGTCAACAATGCCAAGAGGGTATATATATGGTATCGCTTCATTTCTTTTGGTCAAATTAAGAATACTGACAAATATACACAAAAAAACTAAGCCATTACCACGCGAACCACCTTCCTTTTACCAATCATTAAGGGTTTGGCCGAGGGGCGGCAAAGATCCTCGGATAGAGTAGTGGGAGTGGGTGGCGGTGTCGGCGACCCCTTTGAGGAGGATGGTGAGGGCTTGGATCAGGTCGGGGGGATATGGGAGGTGTCGCAGATGGTTAAGGTAGGTATCGAATCTATCTTGAAAGGCGTGTGCCGGTAGGAGTCCCCAAGTTCTTTGATCCATTAGATGTAGGAGTGGGGCGATGTAGGCCATCACCTCTCTGTCGTTCATCAACTGTGTGACCTGTGCGGTAGGGAGCGGGGTTTGATTCTGTTGGCAGTAGATTTGTGTGAGGGTTTCGGGAGTAATCCCGTAGCGGTAGCCTTGCCAAAGGAGGGTGCCCTGTCGCTCCGGGGTCATTCCCTCGCCGCCGTAGGCAAGGGCTTGTTTGGTTGCGGCAATGATGATTTGCCCGATCTTGGAACCCAATAGAGAATGTTGTCCGGCGTCGTACAGGGAGCAATCGGAGGCGGTGTTTGAAACAACCATAATGGTATCTGTACCGGAACCGGTGGCTATGCCGTTGGAGTAGTGACTGCCGGCTTGCAATTCTTGTAGAGCGGCGGCTTTGGCCTCGGTTGCGGTCATCAATGCTTGTACGAGTACTCCGGGCGAGAGTGCGGCATCAATGAAGAGCATGGTGTTGATGGTACCGGGAGCCGGCATCAGATTCTCCCCCGTCCTTTCGTCATAAGAGGGTGGGTCGCCGGCTCGTCCGCCATTGTAGTCTATACCTGCCGTCACAATCGCTTGGACGCCCAAGTTCTGTTGGTCGCATTGCACTTGCGCCCTATGCTCTAATTTGGCGGCGGTACCCATTGCTACCGTCTGCTCTACGGGGAGTTGCAACTGCCGGGTCAGTTCTTTGTAGTGCTGGAACAGGTTGGGGGCGGCCATCTTGGTATTGATCTTATGCTGTACCAAAGGGGAGCGACTGTAGGAGTGGTTGTATAGGTACCGCATCCCCTCGCGGCAACCGCCATTGAGTACGGAGGTGGAGGCCACCCTACGGTCGGGTTGGAGGGCAACGACCAATGTGTCGGGGAGCAGGTATATATCGTCGTGCAATAGGGTCTCGCCCACTCTTATGCCCTCTTGTTGCAGTATCAAAACAGATAGGGGATAAATATGATGAGTCCGATGATGGCACTGCCGATGGCAGCTATGAGTACGGCTCCTGCCGAGAGGTCTTTGGCGTCACGTATGAGAGGGGAGTAATCGGGCGAAACTTGGTCACTCAAGTTTTCTAATGCACTGTTGATCGCTTCTAACGAAAGAACCGCCGTGATGCAGAGGATCAGGGCTATCCACTCTCCTTTGGTGACGTGAAAGAATAAGCCCGCAAGCACCACTCCTATGGCAAAGAGTAGGTGTATGCGGGCATTGGCTGTATGTCGAAAGAGGGTTAAAACCCCTTGCCAAGCGTAACCGAAGCTGTCTCTGATACGTTGGCGGTTGAAGGTCTGTTTCCTCTTGTGCTTCATTATTGATGAGGCTCGGTCACGGGTGTGCGGCTGTCAAAGCCATTGGTCCATAAAATGATCCATCTCCTCTCGCTGTTCTTCGAGACGACGGAGGAACTCAAACTGGGCGATGCTGCGGATGAGGTTGTGTTTTGGTTTGTGCGTCTTGTAGTAGGTATCGCCATTGAGGTAGTCGGTCAAAAACCTTACCGTCTGCATATATGTGAGCAACCTGCCTCCGTAGGGGAGTAGCTTGATCTCGAGTGGGGAGAGGAATGTTTGGGCTTTCTCCATGTACCCGCGGGTGTAGCTCTTAAATATATCGGTATTGACCTGTATGCGTTCCAAGTTTTCGTCATCCTCCTCACCTGTGTTGACTGCGGTACGGATAAAGTCTCCGATGTCGGAGAGTACAAATCCCGGCATCACGGTGTCCAAGTCGATGACGCAGAGCACTTCGCCTGTAGCTTTGTCAAACAGTATGTTATTGACTTTGGTGTCACAGTGGTTGGTGCGTTTCTTGAGCTTGCCTTCCGCAAAGAGTCGGTCCTGGATGGTCATCTCTTCGGCGCGTTGCTCCAACTCTTGTACTAAATCTTTGACCTCGTCATACCGACCCGCTTTATCCTCTGCCACCGCTTCTCTCAGCTGTTGCAGGCGGAACGTCATATTGTGGAAGTCGGGTATCGTTTCGCCCAAAAGCCCTTCGGGGATATCGGCAAGCATGGTATGGAAATCACCAAAGGCTTTGCCCGCTTCGTAAGCCAATTCGGGCGTGACATTGTCGTAACTGACACTCCCCTCAATGTAGAGACTGAGGCGCCACACCTGTCCGTCAATCCTGATGTATTTCTCGCCCTCACGGGTTTTGAGGAAAGTCAGTACCTGGCGGTCGATATCGGTGGTGCCCATCGCTTCCAACTTTTGTCGGATGTGTGAGGTGACGGCAAAGATATTGTGCTGCAACGTATCGACGTCTGTAAATACGTCATCATTAATCCGCTGCAATACATACTTAGTCTTTTCGCCTTCGGCGGTATCCACTACCACGCCGTAGGTGTCATTGATATGCCCGTTGCCGATTGGCTTGATATTGATGATTGGTTCCGGGATGGGGAAGTGAGTTAGAATGTCTTGTAGTCTTGTGATATCCATTATTAATATGTTGTTATTGTTATTCGTAAAATCGGAAGAAATAGGGTCCGGCTGTCCAAATCACAATGATAAATAGTGCCATAAGTCCGGCCACTGTATGTTTATGGCAAGGGGTGCTGAGGTAGCTGCGGTTGGCTCGTCGTCTCTCAACGTTGAGGAACGCGATCCGTGACTCTCTGTACAATAGGTAGACCAACCACCCGCATACGAGACCCAAAAGGATGCCGGGTATCACGTCGGATATAAAGTGCATACCCAAATAGATCCTGGAGTAGGCGACGTTGAGCGCGACAAGGTGGGAGGCGATGCCGTACCACAGGTGCCGTACCACCAATGTGGAGAAGAGAGCGAAGGCAAAAAAGTTGGTGGCGTGTCCCGATACAAAGCCGTAGCCGCCGCCCCTATGTCCCAGAACAGTTTTGACCACATCTGCCGTGAGCGGGTGGTGGGTGGGTCTGTATCTCTGGAATATAGGTTTGATGATCCCAGAGGAGACGCCGTCGGCAACGATGACCAAAAAGACAATGGCCAAAATCAGCAATACCACCTCTCTCCACCTCTGTTTGTATGACATCAAGAGCAGAAACAAGATGGTAAAGATGATCCAAGGCCATCGGTCAGAGATCAGAAACATCACGCTATCCAAGTAATAGCTGTGCGGACTATTGAGGGCTAAGAAGGCCTCTCGCTCTATTCCGACAAGGGACTCTATCATTATTTGATATTAAAGTTATTGATGATCTGACACGCCTCTTGGGGAATCCAACCTATGGTGCCGTCGGGCAGCTTGACCTCGACATAGCCTGACAGCTGTTGCAGGGTCTCGACTTTAAGTCCAGAGTGTACCACTACAATGTCTTTGGCCGAGGCGTCGGGCGAACTCTTGACGGTGATGATGTCAGCCGTCAGTATCGCCTCTTTGTCATCGTGGGTGAATTGGTACGAACGGTAGGCAAGCAAGTTGACCACTACGGATAGGAATAGTGCCGCAATACCGCCGTAAAAGCCGAGTTGTCGGATGGAGCGTCTCTTGCCCCTAAGGTAGTGGAATAGACCGACAAGGAAGATAGCAAATAAAGTAAGCCCTGCCGCACGCCAAAAGGTGAGGCTTGCCCAGTGTGACATTTGCCGGAACCGGCGACTGATGAATAATTGCCGCTCCTCCTCTATCTCGTCGATGGTTTGGGAGCGTGCCAAGTCTAAATTAAAGCGGATGTCTCGATCCGAAGGAGCTATCCTATAAGCACGCTCAAAGGCAAGGATGGCTTGTGCCAATTCGTCGTTTTTATAGTAGGCGGCTCCTAAGTTGTAATACCCTTCGGCTGTGGGGCCCTCTTCGTTGAGGGATTGGGTGAAGTACTCGATGGCGGCGGGGTAATCTGCCTGCCCGTATGCGGCTACTCCCTCCTCAAAGGGGGTGGCGGTCGCCGTTGCGACAACGGTCAATATATATACCAATGATAATAAAAGTCGTTGCATAGGCTTACTTCTTTAGTTTGGTCTTTTGTACTCCCTCTATCACCTTGGCGGCTCTGTCGTAGAGCTGTGCCCGCTCCTCCATCTCGCTTGGGGTGTAGCGTGCCAGCTCCAATGCACTCAGGGTGTCGATCGCTTCGTCAGCCAGTTCTCTATTGACACCGCTCCGCAACATAGTATCGCTGATATTGTCTTTAGACATCTCGGAGAGAGGGATGTGGAACTTTGCACTCAGGAAGTCGCTCAACCCTTTGAGCAACGCTTCGTAATAAGCGCTCGCCTCCCCTTTACTCCGCATACGGTTGGCTATCTTGAGGTACTTCTGTGCGGTCTTGCCCGCCTTACGACTGCGATTGGTGGCGGTATCGGCATTGGCCGCTTCGCGCTTCCTAACGATCACCAACAGTACAGCAAAGGATAGGGCGAGAGCAATGTATCCTCCAATATATGCCGAGCGCTTACTCTGTGTGGGGGTCGTGATCCGGTTACCGCTCTTCAAGTAACGGATGTCTTTGCCCAAGTACTTGACATCTTCCTTATCCGGCAGACCGGTCACCGTCGTGGCACCGCTACTCTCTCCTTTATCCACGTGTACTTTAATCTCCGGAAGCGTGACGGTTTGGTAGCTGCCCTGCTTCGGATCAAAATAGCTAAATGGTATCTCGGGTATGGTAAAGTCGCCGGTATGTTTAGGCACCGCATAGTATTCCTTGCTCTTGCTGCCGCGAGTGTTGCCGCCGCTGATGCCTGTGTCATCGCTCTCCTTGGGATCGTATGTCTCAAACCCTTCGGGGAATACCACATCGGGCAACTGTGCCAACTTGATATTTCCCTTACCCTCCAAGGTCAGTTTGATGGTTATACTCTCGTTGGTCTTGAGTACCTTGGATGATACTTCGGAATTGAGGGTGTACTGACCCACCGCCCCGTTAAAGCTCTCCGGTTGGGGTGTGGGCAGTGGTTTCACCTCAATGGTGATCGGCTTGGTCTTGATTGATTTCTTGACCTGTTGGAAGTTGTCAAAGAAAGCGTCGAAAAGGCTCCTTTGTGGGTTGGATACCGGCATATTGACCACCATCTCAAACTCTGCCGGTTGGATCTCTAACTTGCCGGAGTGTTGGGGGTAGACGATGACGGAGTAGAAAGGGGCGGTGTAGTAGAGCTTGCCGTTGACCTCCTCCGCCTGGAACTGTGCGTGGCTGCCGTCGTCTTGGACGTATTGCACAAACCCTTCGTAGTCGGGAAAGGAGAAGTTGGTGAACTGTGGGTTTTCAAGTCGCGAATACAACTTGTAGGTAATCTGTACCGCCTCTTGTTCGTATACTTTGGTCTTGTCGGGTATGGCAACGATGTAGAGATCGCTGTCCGAGATCCCGGTACCGGTATGGTTCTGTCGAATTTCGGTGTCGGTGTCGGCGGCGAATACTTTGATCCGAACCGATGAGGTACGGTAAGTAGCTCCGTCTACCACCACAGAGGCTTCGGGGATGATGTAATTGCCCTCCTCACCTGCCATAAACGTATAGGTAAAGGAGGTGGATTTGCTCGACGTCCTTTTGCCGTTGATGATGCGCATAGACGAACTGGTGCCTTTGGCGGGACCGTATAGGTACTCCAATCCCTCCGGGAGCTCAAACTCAATGTCCTTGGTCGAGGCGTTGACGGTGAATTGTATCGAAAACGGTTCGCCCGCTATGATGTGGTTAGGGATATTGGCTTCGAATACCACACTATTCTGAGCCATCGCCCCTACTGTGGCTGCCAACGCCACCAACAAAAGTAAGTATCTGCGTATATTTGTCATCATTACCAATTCTTGGGTCTTGACTTCCTGCCTTTCTGTTGCTGTTGCTTCATCTGCTCCACCTTTCGTTGGGTCTCTTTTTCATCTTGCAAAAAGGCATTTAATATCTTCTCCGCATTGTCCTGACTCATCTGCTGTTGGTCGGACTGTTGCTCTTGCGGTTTATTTTGTTGCTCTTGATTTTGCTGTTGTTGTTGCTCATCGTTTTGTTGCTCTTGCTCTTGCTCCTGTTGATCTTGCTGTTGTTGCTCTTGCTGATCCTCCTGTTGTTGATCGTCCTCACCGCCTTGTTGCTGTTCCAGTAGTTTTTGAGCCAAAGCGAGGTTGTATCTGGTCTCCTCGTCGGTCGGCCTCTTACGGAGCGAGGTTTTGTACATCTCTATCGCCGTCGCATAATCCTTAGAAGCCATAGCGATATTACCGGCATTGTGAGCGACGTCCGCCGCCCGATCCTTAGGCATCAGTTGTACCTCTTTGAGCAATTCTTGATAGATTTTGGCAGCTTCCTCACTCCGCTCTGTACGATAGAGCGTATTGGCAAGGTTGTAGTTCGACTCCGGATCGGCAGGGTTCTGTTCCAATGCCTTACGGTATTCGATCTCCGCCTTGTCGTAGCTCTGTTTCTCAAAATAACTATTGCCCTTACGCACCGATTGTCGCACCTCCTTTTGGGCGTAGCTCGCCCCCGAAAGCGTACAGAGTAGTGTGCAGATAAGGAATAGTCGTCTTATTCTCAGCCCCATATCCAATTATTCATTCGTTCGTCGGTCAAAAAGATGCACCCGTCTCAAATACCTATTCTTGCGATCCAAGAGCACTAAATCCAACATCAGTAGCAACAGCCCCGCCAATAACGGTACATAGTAGACCTCATTGTAGGCGGTGTAGATCTTCATCTCCAATTCCGCCTGGTCCAACTTATCAATACTGTCTCCCAAAGCTCTCACGGTTTGCGAAACATCGTTGGCACGGATGTAGATGCCGCCCGAAGCAGTTGCCACCTCACGGGCCAACTGTTCATTGAGTTTGGTAATCACCATACGGTCTTCGACATCTTTTAGATAACCGCCTTGGGGCAGAGGGATCGGTCCCCCGTCCACTGAGCCTACGCCGATGACGTGGACGATGATGCCCTTCTCCTTTGCCGCCTTGACCGCAGCCAGCACATCACCCTCATGATTCTCGGCATCAGTGATCAGTACTATAGCCCGTTTCACCTTGTCGTCGCTCGAAAAGCTCTTGATGCCCAATCGGATTGCCTGTTCCAATACCGTCCCTTGTACCTGTATCAGGTCGGGAGATGCGTTGTTGAGGAACATCTTGGCAGAGACCATATCTCCCGTTATCGGCAACTGCACGTAAGCGTCTCCCGCAAAGTAGATGAGTCCGATCTTATTGTTGTCCAACTTGTCTATAATCCTTGACACTATTGCCTTTGCTCTATCTAAACGGCTCGGTTTGACATCATCGGAGAGCATCGAATTAGAGATGTCCATAGCCACCATCAGTTCGATCCCCTGTTGCTTGATCGTCTCGCTCTTGGCTCCCATCTGCGGGCGTGCCAGCGCTACTACAAACAGTGCCACGGCAGACAACAATAGGAGGTCCTTTGCCAATTTGCGACGTAAAGAGAGGTCCGGCATCAGTGTCCGCACCAAATCGGTCTCTCCAAACTTCAGCAACTCGCGTCTCTGTCGAGCCATCCTCCATATCAAGAATAGGGCTGTCAATAGCAGAGGAATCAATAAGAGTAATATGTATGGATCTGAAAATCTCATTATGGCATCCTCCTAAATATTGTGCTTCTGAGCAAAAGGGCAATGAAAAGCAACACCATACCACTCCATAGGAAAGGCGGGAACTTCTCTTCCTTTTGGGTGAAACTCTCCACTTTGAGTTTGACCTTTTCCAATTGGTCAATCTCACGGTATATCTCCTTGAGACTGTTATTGTCCGTCGCGCGGAAGTAGGTACCTCCGGTGGTCGCCGCTATTTGCCTCAAGCTGGTTTCGTCAATCTCTACCGGCATCTTGACATACTCTATACCGAGGTAGGTCTGTATCGGATAGAGCGCTTCGCCCATAGTGCCGACCGCCACGGTATAGACTCTGATACCGAAACTTGCCGCTATCTCGGCGGCCGTCACGGGAGCAATCGACCCGGCATTGTTGGTGCCGTCGGTCAGAAGGATGATCACCTTGCTCCCCTCCTCTATATCTTTGAGTCGATTGACCGCCGTTGCCAAACCGCTGCCGATGGCGGTGCCGTCATTGACCAAACCCATATCTACCGCATTGACCATATTGAGCAATACAGCGTGGTCCGTGGTGAGCGGACACTGGGTATAGCTCTCTCCCGCGAAGACCACCAAGCCGATGTTGTCATTGGGACGCGAACTGATAAATTCGCCCGCCACACTCTTGGCGGCCTCAAAGCGGTTGGGCTGCAAGTCCCGAGCCAACATACTGCCCGAGATGTCTAATGCCAATACGATATTGATACCCTCAGTGCTTTGGGTGGAGTATGAATTACTGCTCTGCGGGCGAGCCAATGCCACTACTCCCAAGGTGTAGCCGGCCAACGACAAGACAAAAGGCAACCCACTGAGTCGTGTCCGCCACGCCGGCGTACGACCCCTAAAAGCTCGCGTAGTACTGAGTGTAAATGTGGCGGGGCGTTGCTCTCTCCGGATGTACAACCAGACGAAAAGCGGCAACAGCAAGAGTAGCCAAAAATATAACGGTTGGGCAAAGGTCATAGCGTCTCACCCCCTTCCTGAGCCGACTCTGTCGATTCCTGTTTGGGTTTATGCTCCTCAATAAATGCCATAGATGCCGAGAGTAGACCGATGTTTTCGTCCGCTTCGGGCTGGTACTTGGCAAACTTTGCCAAGTCGGCCGTACCGAGTATCTTGGAGAGTTCGGCATACATACGCTCCTTCCCTATCTCCGTTCTAAAAGCCTCCAATATCTCGTTAGAGGTCTTGTCCAACGTCTCCATCCCATAGACCCTATATAGATAGCGTCTCAAGATGTCCGTCATCTCGGTATAATATTGCTTGGTCTGATTGTGTTCCCAAAGCTCCCTCTGTTTGAGGGCCTGCATACCTTGTACAGCCTCTTCATAGGGATCCAAGAGAGGTTCCTCAACGGAGACCTCGTCACCCTTGGTTTGACGCTTCTTCAAGTGTCTTGCCAAATAGTATGCAGCCAAACCTAAGGCAATAAGCCCCAACAAGATATAGAGATACATCAGATAGTCTTGCCACACAAAAGCGGGCTTCCACTGATCTTTGATATCGGCATATTGATCCGGGTGCTCCATATCGACAGGCACCGTATTGACAATCAAGTTGGGCGCCTCCGTCGCGGTATAGAGCGAATCACCCACTAACGCACTGATGTTGCGGAGCTGATAAGTGGCGGAGTCAAACGAGGTGAGGGTGACCTCGTAGATCATCTCCTGCAGACGGTCGTTGATGATTAGAGAGTCCACCAACCGGCTCTGTACCAATTCGACACCGTGGACCAATGTGTCCTCCGGCAATACCAAGCGGGTCATCTCGGTGCGGGGGTAGACCACCCGTACATTGAGCTTCACCTCCTCGCCTATCCTGATGGTAGAGTGTTCCAGCTTGGGGATCACCCGCACTTGCTCCCTGTCTTGAGCCCTCAATGTGTGGCCTGCGGTGAGTAGAAGCACGCACCCCATCACACATTGTATCACAAACCTTATATATATGTAGTTACGTCTACTCACCTGCTTCTCTTGTTAAATAATCGTTGGAGCGATGGTACATAATCCTCATTCGTCGGACTGCTGACAAAGCTGATATCATACTTTGTAAAAGCCTCCCTCATCTTATCGGTCAGCCCCAACCAGTAATCCCGATACATTGTGCGAATGCGTTTGGACGAACTGTCTATCATCATCATTTCGCCGCTCTCGGCGTCACGTACCCTGAGCAATCCCACATCCGGGAGGTCCGACTCTTTGGGGTCATAGACCTGCATCGCCATCACCTGATGTTTTCGGCTCACCACGTTGAGTGTCTGTTCGTATGCACTCTCATCAATAAAGTCGGATAGGATAAAGAGGGTGCATTGCTTTTTCTGTACATTATTGGCGTAGATGAGTGCCTCGGAGAGGTTGGTGCCCTTTCCCGACGGCTCCAATCTCAATATCTCCGTCAGTATATGCAGTACGTGCTTCCGACCCTTGCCGGGCGGTATGAACTTCTCTACCCTGTCGGAGAAAAAGATCACCCCCACTTTGTCATTATTCGTAATAGTACTAAAAGCCAAAGTGCCGGCAATCTCGGCAATCAACTGTCGCTTGGTACGCTCAACGGTACCGAAAAGTCCGCTCTCCGAGACATCGACCAACAACATCATTGTTAGTTCGCGCTCCTCCTCATACACCTTGACATAAGGCTTGGCGTAGCGTGCCGTGACGTTCCAGTCAATATCCCTGATCTCGTCGCCCGGTCGGTACTCCCGCACCTCACTAAACGACATACCACGCCCCTTAAAGGCCGAGCGGTACTCTCCCGAAAATATATTTTGGGAGAGACGCTTCGACTTTATCTCTATCCTGCGGATTTTATTTAAGAGGTCTTGTGTCTCCATCACACCGTCTTTTGTCTATAAAACCCGACGATCAAGGCACCTGTACCTTATTAAGTATCTCGCTGATGATCTCCTCCGGTACCAAGTTATTGGCTTCCGCCTCATAGCTGAGGGCAATCCTATGACGTAGCACATCATGACACACCGCTCTCACATCCTCGGGAATCACAAAACCACGGTGTTTGATGAATGCGTAAGCCCTTGCCGCCAATGCCAAATTGATAGAGGCGCGAGGCGAAGCCCCGTTACTGATCATACCCCTGAGATTGGGCATACCCGCTTCGGCCGGGAAACGTGTGGCAAAGACAATGTCTACAATATAGCGGTGTATCTTTTCGTCAATATAAACCTGATGCACAATATCGCGGGCCTTGATGATTTGCTGAGTGGTCACCACCTGGTCAACCGTAGGCTTTTGACGGCGTATTTGTGCCTCTATGATTTGTTGCTCCTCTGCTTTGGTGGGGTAGCCGACCGTCACTTTGAGCATAAATCGGTCGCTCTGTGCCTCGGGCAGTTGGTAAGTCCCCTCCTGATCAATAGGGTTTTGTGTGGCCATCACCAAGAAAGGGTCTGGCAATTTGAAAGTCTGATCGGCAATCGTCACTTGGCGTTCCTGCATCGCCTCCAAAAGAGCGCTCTGTACCTTGGCCGGCGCACGGTTGATCTCATCCGCCAAAACCAAGTTGGCAAAGATCGGACCTTGCTTGACGCTAAAGCTCTCGCTCTTTTGGCTGTAGATTTGAGTGCCTATCACGTCGGCGGGGAGTAGGTCGGGAGTAAATTGGATCCGACTAAATCGTGCATCCATCAGCTCTGACAGCGTTTTGATTGCCAAAGTCTTGGCCAAACCGGGGACACCCTCCAATAAGATGTGACCGTCAGCCAAAAGACCGATCAGCAGACTCTCCCTCAGGTGTTTCTGCCCCACGATCACCCTATTCATACCACTCTCCAAGAGATCCAAAAAGCCACTTTCCCGCTCTATCAGTTCGGTCAGCGCACGCACATCTACTCTACTCTCATCCATTTTATATGTAGTCCGATAAATGAAGGTATTCAACAATACATATCGTCGCGGGAGAGTGTCCGATCATCGCCCGATCATCGCCCAATCATCACAACACATCCCGGAATTATTGACAGCAAATATAACGAATTATCACCAAGACCCTAAATATGAGGTAATAAAGAATGCTAAAACTCCGTCCTACTACATCGTTTCTTTTTGTAAGTTGGGGGTATACTTAGCAACAACCTCTTTTCGCCACTCCTGTTTTGTTCGTAATCAATACGAGAGAGGGCGCATCAAAACTGTTGTTTTGACACACCCTCCTATGAGTTGGGGCGTCTATACACACCCCGAGATATAGCTTGTAAATTCCGCTTATACCAAGCCTGCGAAGCCCATAAACGCCATAGCCAAGATGCCGGCTGTGATGAGAGCGATGGGGACTCCTGCCAATGATGCGGGTACTTTGGTCTTAGCCAATTGCTCTCTGATGACGGCGAAGATCACAATGGCCAAGGTATAACCGATGGCGGTGGCGATGGCATAAACCAACGCTTGTCCCAAGTTGTAGTCCTTCTGTATCACCAAGATGGCAACACCCAATATCATACAGTTGGTGGTGATCAACGGCAAAAAGACTCCCAATGCTTGGAAGAGCGATGGAGAGATCTTCTTGAGTATCATCTCAAGCATCTGTACTACCGATGCTATCACCAATATGAAGGCGATGTTTTGCATATAGCCGATGCCGTAAGGATCGAGTACCAATCGTTGGATGGCATAAGTCACCAATGTGGCGATCGTTACGACAAAGGTAACTGCGGCGCCCATACCCACAGCGGTGTCTAACTTCTTGGATACGCCGAGGAAAGGGCAGATACCCAAGAACTGCGAAAATACGATATTGTTGACAAATATCGCACCGATAAATAGTAATACGTATTCCATATCTTTCCTTATGCTGTTTTGTTACGTTTGCGGTTGATGGCATTCATGGTGCCGATGACAAACCCTAACACGATAAAGGCTCCGGGTGCCAATACAAAGACCAATGCACCGTATTCCTCGGGGAAGAGTATCTGGTCAAATGCCTTTCCTGATCCCAACACTTCTCTGACAAAACCGATGATGGTGAGAGCAATGGTAAAGCCCAAACCGATACCGATGCCGTCGAGAGCCGAATCAAATACGTTGTTCTTCGCGGCAAAAGATTCGGCCCTGCCCAATACGATACAGTTCACCACAATCAGCGGCAAAAAGATACCGAGCGAAGCGTAAAGAGAGGGGACATAGGCCTGGCACAACATCTGTACCAAGGTGGTAAAGGTGGCGATAATGACAATATATGCCGGGATACGCACTGAGTCGGGTATCAAAGACTTGACAGACGATACCACCATATTTGAGCAAATAAGTACAAAGGTGGTGGCCAACCCCATACCGAGACCATTCATGGCACTCGATGTGGTACCCAAGGTAGGACACATACCTAACAAGAGTACAAAGGCGGGGTTTTCCTTGACGATACCGTTGAGTATAATTCGTAATTTATTCATAGTCACTTCTCTTTACTTGATTTGTCCGTCTGTGATAGCCTTTTGCATCACGGCATAGGCACTGTTAAGCGTCTCCAAAAAAGCGCGACTCGAGATGGTTGCGGCACTGATGGCATCTACCTGACCGCCATCTTTGGTCACCCGTGCCGGCTCCGTCAGGTTGATTCCCAGTACACTGCGTGAGGTGCCCTCGGTCCTAAACCATTCCTCCATCTTGCTGCCCAAGCCGGGAGTCTCCGCTTGTTCCAATACGGTGTAGTCCACTACTTTGCCCTCCATGTCGATACCTACCAATACCCTCACCAATCCGGAAAATCCGTTGTTGGTATAGCTCTCCACCGCCACACCGGTCAGGTCGTTACCCTTGCGGGCGGGATAGAGTTGGTAGCCGTCGATTTCTACCTTTTCGTCATAAGGAGTATTGTCGTACTCGGGGAGTACTTTGTCAATGCCGGCCTGCAGAGTTGCCAAGTCCGACGCCTCTATCACCGGCTTTGTCGTTTCGTAGACAAAGGCGAGGAGTGCCGCCGCTACCGCTGCGATAAGGGTCAGCGATAGAAACATATTGGGGAGAGTTGATTTTAACTTTTTCATGATTTCTTAGCTTTACCAAAGAGGTGGGGACGCATATACCTGTTGATGATGGGCACGATACCATTCATAAAGAGGATGGCAAACGACATACCCTCGGGGTAAGAACCGAATAGACGTATCAGCATCGTGATGAGACCTATCAACACACCATACACCAACATACCGCTCTTGCTCATCGGGCTGGTGACGTAGTCCGTAGCCATAAAGATGGCACCGAGGAGCAGACCGCCGCTGAGGACGTGGAAAAGGGTGCCTGCATATAGTGCAGGATTGGCAAGGTGCATCAGTCCGGCAAATACCGCAACGGTAGCAATGATAGATACGGGGATGTGCCAACTGATGACCCTACGGATGAGCAGATAGATAAAGCCGATCAATAGAGCGATGGCGCTCACCTCTCCGAGAGAGCCTCCGACATTGCCGAGAGCATTGTCCAACATATCGGGAAGTTTATCCATCGTAAAACCGTTGGCACCGCGAGATATACCCTTAGCGATGGCCAATGGTGTGGCACCCGAAGTGGCGTCTAAAGCGGCTGTGGCGGCTGTTGTTGCATCGGTCACGCTCTCGGTAATCAATCCCTTGTCCGGAGTTGGATAGGAGGTCATCTGTACGGGGAAGGAAATTAACAACATCACACGACCCACGATGGCGGGGTTAAAGATGTTATTGCCCAAACCGCCGAATGACATCTTGCCGATACCTATGGCCACCAAAGCACCGATCACCACAATCCAAAGCGGAAGGGTGGAGGGGAGGTTCATGGCCAATAGCAGTCCGGTCAATATCGCCGAGCCGTCAAAAATGGTCAGCTCTTTGCGACCCAATAAGAAGCGACTGATGACCCACTCAAAGAGCAGGCAGGCGACAATAGATGTAAGCGTCACCCAAACGGAATCCAGTCCGAAATAATAAATCGATACAGCCCAAGCGGGTAGTAGCGCTATGATCACATCATACATATTGCGCTCGATAGAGTCACCGCTATGTATGTGCGGGGAGGGTGATACGAGTAGTTTACCTGTATTTGACATATCTGTTGCTTGCTTATTATTCGTTACGATTTCCTACTGCGGATGATCCCCATCACGGTTTTTTTGCCTTGCCTGATGTGGTCAAGGAGCGGACGATTGGCCGGACAAGTAAAGCTACAAGAGCCGCACTCGATACAGTCCACCACGTGGCTCTGTTCCAATTCTTCCCAATCCTTAAATACCGTGTCTCTCATCAAAAAGGCGGGGTTGAGTCCCATAGGACACGCCGATACACACTTGGCGCAACGGATACAATCCCGCATCGGTTTGCGCTCGGTGTCTTTGCGTTTCATCAGCAAGATACCGCTGGTACCCTTGGCTACAGGTACGCTCTCCGATATCAGAGCCTTACCCATCATGGGACCGCCGCTGATGATTTTGCCGGTTTGCTCCGGTACGCCGCCCGCCTCCTGTATCAGCGTAGCGGAATCGGTACCGATACGCACCATAAAGTTGGAGGGTCGGGCAAGGTCTACACCGGTTACGGTCACCACGCGCTCTATCAACGGTTTATTCTTTTGTACCGCCTCATAGACCGCTAATGTTGTCCCCACATTTTGTACGATAGCACCCACGGTGATAGGCAGTTGTCCGCTCTTGACCTGTCTGCCCAAGACGGCGTCGATGAGCTGTTTTTCTCCGCCTTGAGGGTACTTTACTTTGAGAGGTTGTATCTCGATACCGGGATAGCGAGAGGCGAGTGATTTGAGATGCTCTATGGCATCTTTCTTATTGTTTTCGATACCGATGACACCGCGATTGACACCCGCCGCTTTCATCAAGATCGAGAGGCCTATCAACAGCTCTTCGCCGCGCTCCAACATCACACGGTGGTCGGCGGTCAGATACGGCTCACACTCCACACCGTTGATGATGACCGCCTCGGGGCGGCTCTCCTTTGGCGGCATCAGCTTGACGTTGGTGGGGAAAGTGGCGCCACCCATACCTACAATACCGCATTCGGCGATCCGCTTGACAATATCTTGGGGTGCCATGGTGATCTCTCTGACCAAAGTGGTGGAGCGGTCTATGCCCTCCTCCCAAGTGTCTGTGCCGTCGGATTGTATGGTGATGACCGGTTTGGGATAGCCCGAAGCATCCACTACCTCCTCTATCTTCTGCACCACTCCCGAGATACTGGAGTGGATGTTGGCTGAGATAAAGCCGTTTGCCTTAGCGATAAGGGTACCTACTTTGACTTGATCGCCCTTCTTGACAAGAGCCTCTGCCGGTGCGCCGATGTGTTGACCCAAAGGGATCTGTACGCTCTCCGGTAGGGGCAACACCTGTATAGGGGTGTTGTTGGAGAGCTTTTTCTCAGGCGGGTGTACGCCACCTATTCTAAATGTCTTCAACATACGCTTATATATAAGGTATCTATATTTTCAAAATCAAGCCTCTGCCTCCGCCTTGGGTGCCTCTGTTTTGGGCTTTCTTGGAGGGAAATTGAGTTCGTGTATGGCACCGGTAGGGCAGACCGTCACGCACTTTCGGCATAGGCGGCATTTGTTATGGTCTATGTAAGCCAAGTTATTGCCCATCGTGATAGCGTCAAACGGACACTCCTTAAAGCACTTGGAGCAGCCGATACAGGCGTTGTTACAAGCTTTCTTGGCTACGCCGCCTTTATCTTTATTGACACAAGAGACATAGATGCGACGACTCTTGGGACCTTTCTTCCTGAGCTCAATAATCATCTTGGGGCACGCCTTGACGCAGGCGCCGCAGGCGGTACATTTGTCTTCATCCACCTCGGGCAAACCGGTCTCGGGATTCATGTGGATGGCATCAAAGCCGCAGACCAAAGTACAGTCTCCCAACCCGTAACAGCCAAATGAGCAGCCTGTCTCTCCGCCATACGTTGCGGCCGCAATGGCACAACTCTTGGCACCGTCAAACTGATTGAGTCTCGGTCTCGCCTCGCAGGTACCGTTGCATCGCACCACAGCAATTTTTGGCTCCGCTTGTACGGCAGCCCTTCCCAAGAGGTCCGCCACCTTGAGCATAGTGTCGTTGCCGCCCACCGTGCAGAAAAGACCGTCCATCGTCTCTGCCTCTACGCATGCACGAGCAAAGCCGGAGCATCCGGGGTAGCCGCATCCGCCACAGTTGGCGCCGGGCAAAGCCTCATTGACAAGCCCGATGCGGGGATCTTCCTCTACATGGAATTTCTTGGAAACCAAAAAGAGCAACACCGCAGCGAGTGCTCCTACTATGGCAAGAAAAATAATCGTTACAGCCATAACTTCTTATATATGATGTGTCATTATTTTCACTCTACAATCTCCGCCCTTAGCCTAAAAGTCTTGTCTAAGTAACCCCTCCCGAGTCGAAGTATCCCGGCATAGAGCAATAATCCGCCCAACTGGATCAGCATCATCGATGTTTCGCTGATACCGGTGTAGTGGGCAAAGATCACCACAGCAATGATGATCAATAAGGGGATGATAAAGGCGTATAATACCGCTTTCATAGGCGTACCGCCCTCTACCGGAACGATCCGCACCCGATCGCCGACAGCGGTTCCCAACGGATAATCTTCGACCTCAATCATCTGTTCGTCACGATCTGCCGAAGTACAAGCACCCTTGGCGTGACAGTTGCTGCAAGCCGTGTGGCGCTCTATCCGCACCACAATCGCATGGTCTTTAATTTCGTTAACCGTTCCTATCTTACAATCCATAAAACTACGCCATCAGGCATATAGTACAAATCCTATTTAGAAGCGTCAAACAGTGGTCATCATAACGTCAGATAGGGTTACGATCGCATTGTAAGGCTTTCCCATTCCCTATCCCCGGTCTCCCTATCCGATAATTAAGAGAGACCCCAAACAGTTACAAAAGTACGAAAAATATGTGAAACAGTACAACCCCACTTCTTTATGATTAACCTCTAACTGCCATGAGTCGATATAATCCCGATGCTATAGGAAAAATGATTCCTCGGCACGTCCATCAGCCAACTCTGCCTATTGAGTTAATGTAACCCTTGACAATGTGTTAATAATCGTCAAAATGTATGTTATATTTTGTTTTGACGGTAGTTTGTGAGGTGCAAATCGGTGGTTTTGTAACGGCCTGTCGTGCAAGGGGTTGGGAGGGGTAGTAACTTAGCCAAAGTTAGACGGCCGACTCGCCGCG
>JAUNLZ010000037.1 GCA_030532005.1 Porphyromonas sp. | reverse complement strand
TCGTCGGCCGACTAACCGCGGCGAGTCGGCCGTCTAACTTCGGCTAAGTTCGGGTATACCCTACGCCCCTATAAACCAAAAGGTTAGGAAGGGAGTCATCTCACCACCCTCGAAATATACCAAATGTATAAAAAATGCCCTGTTGTGGCATTCGATATCCCCTCTTCTTCATCTTTCAACTCACCCATACTCACTCATACTCACTCCATTTCCTATCCGCCCGAAAAAAGGACTGACCCCGATTCTTAAACTGCGACGAAGTGGTATATTTTTGTGTACCTTTGTTAGACGTAGGATTAACACCGGAAAAAGAAAATGATCGAAAAACAAGTGAAAGAAGAACGGCCCTTGAGGGTGGCGATAGCGAGTGACCTGCATCTGATGTCTTCGGCTCTATTAAAAAACGAGGGTAGCGCCTTCCAAAGGGTGATAGACGCGGATCGGAAGCTGCTAAAAGAAAGTCGAGCAATTATGGATCAATTTATCGAAGAGATGCTCCGTCTCTCCCCTGATCTATTACTACTCCCGGGCGACCTCACCAAGGACGGTGAAGAGCTCAGTCATCTGCGAATGGCAGAAGATTTAGAGCGTTTAGCACAAGCGGGGATCCGCAGCTGTGTCATTCCGGGTAATCACGATATCAATAATCCTCACGCTCGCTACTATGACGGCGATGCATATCTCCCCGCCGCTCACGTATCACCGGACCGCTTTGCCGAGATATACCGTCCATTTGGCTATGATCCCCAAACATTGGTGAGCAGAGGACCCGGTCTCAGTTATGCCACGGAGGCTTTGCCCGGAGTGTGGGTTGTAGGCTTGGACAGTTGTATCTATGATCACAACTTTGAGAATAACTATCCGACCACCGAGGGACAACTGACGGACGACACTTTGGAGTGGGTCAAGGAGGTTATGGCACAGAGCCGAGCCCTAAAAAAACAGGTGTTAGTGATGACCCACCACAATGTTTTGGAACACTTTCCTTTCCAATCCTACATTGCTCGCGAGTATGTAGTGAAGGATTGGGTACGGGCTGCCGATCGTTTGGCCTCAGCCGGTATTGAGGTGATATTTACAGGACATTTCCATGCCCAAAATGTGGTAGGGAAATGTTTTAGCGAAGGTCATCTCTATGATGTCGAGACAGGTTCGATCGTCACCTACCCTTGCCCTTTCCGTATGGTAGAGCTCTATCCCGACCGATTGGAGATTTCTTCGCAGCTCCTCTCCCTTTCTCCCGAACAATTGGGAGGTTTGAGTTTGCAAGAGTATGCTTACCGCCACTTGGAAGAGGGGATCCCCGGACTGGGACAGTACCTTGCCAATTATGTAAGGCTCAAGTATCCCGACTTACTTTCCGAAGATAAAGCAAATTTGATTTTGAGTCTGTTGCCCGCCTTTCGTCCGCTGATTATGGATATCTACACAGGCCATTTGGCGGGCGACGCCACCGGGCTGCGGTACCAACCCGACCCTGACAAAGTAGACACCCAGCCGATGAGCGGTGATCTCCTGCAGCAACTGAAACAATTGGCAAAAGGTATTAACCCTAAGTACGCCCCGCTTTTCCAAGTATTGGAGGGAATCCTGCACAGCGACACCACGGGAGACAACCAACTGACCATACCATTGACGGTTCAGCACGGTTGATGCCACCCTATGGCTGACACATTAGGGATAGGGATGCAACTAAGTGTTCAAAACATAGTTGTTTTTATGAGAGGGAAAAGGTCATGAGCAAGATTTCGATACGATTTTTCAACGACCGAGAGGTACGAGCCGTCTGGGATGAGGAGGAAGCTAAGTGGTGGTTCTCTGTAACGGATATTATAGGAGTCTTGAACGATCAAGATGATTATAATAAAAATAGAAACTACTGGAAATACCTTAAGACGAAGCTCAAACGAGAGGGAAGTGAAGTGGTTAGCGCTACTAACCAGTTGAAACTTCTTGCCCCTGATGGTAAGAGACGCCTTACTGATACGCTCGACGACAAAGGTATTATCGCGTTGGCTCATAACTTTCCTAACGCTCAAGCTATGCGGTTTATAGAATGGTTTGTAGGGGGCGAAGAGACGATTGACGGTCGCAGTCGCTCCAAAGCGTATGCCCTCTTTGAGAGTAAACTCTCAGACAGCATAAAGGTGGGTACGGTGCTAGGACTGCAACAGATACATGCCTATCTCTTTGGCGGTCTCTACGACTTTGCAGGACAGATCAGAGAGGTAAATATCGCCAAGGGGGGGGGCTTTCAATTTGCAATGGCTCAGTACCTGCTGCAAACGCTTGCTCATATCGAGCAAATGCAGGAAGAGACATGGGAGCAGATTATCGACAAGTATGTAGAGATGAATATCGCACACCCCTTTAGAGAAGGCAATGGGCGTGCCACGCGTTTTTGGCTCGACTTGATGCTCAAAAAGCAACTTGGGCTGTGTGTTGATTGGAGCAAAGTGGATAAATATGCCTACCTTGACGCTATGAGGTCAATTGTGGCAGATGCTTCAGACTTGAAACGCCTGCTCTATCCTGCACTTACAGATAAGATTGATGACAGAGAAACCTATATGAAGGGGATTGACTACTCCTATTACTATGAGCAAGAAGAGTAATATTTGACTATCAATGAGTACTTCTAATGCGTCAGCCCTGAATGCCTCCTCTCCTCTCCTATTACGGTGGTAATAATATCGTATATTTGTACGTTGGGGGATCGGACAGAGTGATATATCAAAAGAGACAAAAGAGAGAGAGGACTTTGGAACCATATATATATAGATGCCTTGACAATGGATTGCACACAGCCCTATTGCCGGTCAAGAGCAATGTAGTCTACTGTGGCTTTGCCATACGATCGGGTAGTAGCCACGATCCTATCGAGCTGCCCGGGTTGGCTCACTTCGTGGAGCATACCATATTTAAGGGGACACAACGACGCAAATCTTGGCACATTATCAACCGAATGGAAGTGGTCGGAGGTGAACTCAATGCCTACACCACAAAGGATACCACCTTTGTCTACACTGCCGCGCCAAAGCGTGAATTGGCAAGAAGCGTGGAGTTGCTCAACGATTTGATCCGCCACGCCACCTTTCCCGACACGGAATTGGAGAAAGAAAAGGGGGTGGTAGCGGACGAAATCAACAGCTACAAGGATACGCCGTCCGAACTTATTTACGACCACTTTGAAGAACTTTTCTTTGAGGGACACCCTCTGGCTCATCCAATCCTCGGTGACACAGAGAGTTTGGCACGGATGACGAGCGAAGATTGCAGGGCGTACGTACGCCGTGCCTTTGCACCGCAACGGATGCTTTTCTTCTGTATGGGGCAGATATCGGAGCTACGGTTTGAAAAGGTGACAAGCACATTTCTAAGCGAGCCTTTTGTGCAGAGTGGCGAGGAAATACAGTTGCCCGCACCTACTATCAGACACTTTTCGCTCAGAAAGGCAACCGATACATACCAGGCCCACACGTTAATCGGTGGCATAGCGCCATCTCTACAAGAGGCAGACCGCACCGAAGCGGGTCTACTACTCAACATATTGGCAGGCTCCGGTATGAATAGCCGACTCAATGTGAGGTTGAGAGAAAAAGAGGGTTGGGTGTATAACGTAGAGTCATCATACGCCGCTATCCCCTCGGCAGGGTGGTGGCAAATCTATTTTGGCAGTGATCCGGAGCACGCTGGAGTGGCCTTGGAGCAGACGTTGGCCGAGGTGGAGCGGTTGTGCAGAGTGCCCCTGACCCCTACCGCCCTCAGGGCATGGAAAAAGCAAGCCAAAGGACAGGCAATTATGGCTACGGAGCAAGGCGAGAGCCTATTCCTCAACTTTGGACGTCAGCTGTTGCTCAAAGGGAAGTACGAAGGCCTTAAAGGCCTTACCGACCGCATCGACTCGGTGACGACGGAGCATCTGCAAGAGGTGGCGGTCAAGCTCTTTGACCTGCAACCGATCTCACAACTCATCTATTTGGGAAAATCAGTGTAATGTAAAGATACTAAGCAAGACTAAATCATCAACACAGCGTATGGATAAATACCCAAGCATCATCATTATCATCGCAGCCCTATTATTGTCGGCGGCATCTTGTGACAACCGAAAAAAATCCACCTCCACAGAAACCGAAGGAGAGACGGCGACACAAAGAGTCTTGGATCCGTCACCATTCTCCGCACACAACGCATACCGGCACATCGAAGCTCAAGTAGGGTCCGGACCTCGTGTGCCCAACACCGAGGGGCATGCACAGACAGCCGATTACATCGCTCGGCATTTGGAAGCGTCGGGACTACAAGTGATACGGCAAGAGGCCCTACTCACAGCCTACGACGGCACTCCATTAAAGGCGGTCAATCTCATCGGCAGTTATCGTCCCGAAGCCACTCGTAGAGTGATGATTTTTGCCCACTGGGATACCCGACCATTTGCCGATCACGACCCCGATCCTCGCAGACGCAAGGAGCCTATACCGGGTGCGGATGACGGAGCAAGCGGCCCCGGGGTGATGTTGGAGTTGGCGCGTTTACTCAGCGAAAAAGGGTTGGAAAACATAGGGGTGGACTTTATGTTTTTTGACGCCGAGGACTATGGTGTGCCGGATTGGGAGAAGAGACACAACACCAATACGGAGGAGACCTGGGCTCTCGGGACACAGTATTGGACGAAACACCCCCACAAACAGGGATACACTGCAGATTTCGGTATACTATTAGATATGGTAGGGGCTAAGGATGCGGTCTTTAAGCGCGAATATTTCTCTCAGGAGTCGGCAGGTCCGATCGTGACCAAGATTTGGCAGACCGCCAAAGAGTTGGGTCACGGCAATTACTTTGTCAATAAGACGGGCGGAGCAATTACGGATGACCACTACTTCGTCATCAACAATCTCAGGATCCCTTGTGTAGACATCATCAATTATGACAATGATTTTGGCAGCTACTGGCATACCCATTCGGACTCATTGGAAAACATCAGCAAGGAGACCCTACAAGCGGTGGGCGAAACGGTGTGGCAAGTATTGATGGATTATGACCGGACCATAAGAGAGTAAAGGGTTATGACACAGCGTATCACGATATATCAGGTATTGCCGAGGCTTTTTGGCAATCTCAACGCCACCAACCGCCCCCACGGCACTTACGAGGTCAATGGCTCCGGAAAGATGGAGGACTTTACGGCGGAGCGGTTGCAAGAGATCCGCGAGATGGGATTTACACATATATGGTATACCGGTATAGTGGAACACGCCACCAAGACCGCTTTCGGTGCGGAACTCCCCGCCAACCACCCCGATATAGTCAAAGGCGAAGCGGGATCGCCCTACGCCATCAGAGACTATTACGATATCGCTCCCGCCTTGGCTGTAAACCCCTCGGCCCGTATGGCGGAGTTCGAAATGTTGGTGGAGCGTACCCACCAAGCCGGGCTGGGCGTAATCATCGACTTTGTACCCAACCACCTCTCCCGTCAGTATGCATCTGATGTCCGCCCCGGCTATGTCAAAGACTTTGGGGAGGAGGACAATACAAAAGTCGCTTTTGCCCCTCACAACAACTTTTACTACCTCCCCGATGAGGCTTTGGTCTTGGACTCCGGAACATCGGAGCCTAACTATCAAGAGTACCCGGCCAAAGCAACCGGCAACAACTGCTTTACCAACCGCCCGAGTCGTAACGACTGGTACGAGACGGTCAAACTCAACTATGGGATAGACTTAGCGGGCGATTGGCAAACATACTACGATCCGATCCCCGACACATGGCTCAAGATGATGGACATACTCAATTTTTGGGCTCAAAAGGGGGTAGATGGTTTTAGGTGTGATATGGCGGAGTTGGTGCCGGTGCCGTTTTGGAACTGGGTGATCCGTAAACTTAAAACCGGGTACCCGGATCTACTGATGATTGCAGAGGTGTACCAACCGGAGCGGTACGGAGAGTTTGTCAATGCAGGCTTTGACTACCTCTATGACAAGGTGGGGCTATACGACCGAATGGTGCAGTTGATCAAAGGAGAGCGTGGCACGGACACGATTGAGGAGGCGTTGCAACTGCCGACACAAATACGATCGCACTTATTGCGATTTATGGAAAATCACGATGAGCAACGGTTGGCTTCGGACTTTATTGCAGGTGACGGTAGAGCGGCTTTTCCCGCGATGTGCCTCACCGCTCTTGTAGACGGCAACCCCTTAATGATCTACTTCGGTCAAGAACTGGGAGAAAGAGGAATGGATGCCGAGGGTTACTCGGGACTCGACGGCCGAACCACCATCTTTGACTATTGGAGTGTAGAGAGTGTCAGGGGTTGGCTCAAAGGAGAGGGAGAGGTACCTGAGCTCAAGAAACGCTACCGTCAACTGTTGGAGTTGGCCCGGTTACCAATCTTCCGCGAAGGTGTCTACTACAATCTGAACTATTATAATCCCCAACTGACTTCGCAACGTTGCTCGGCTCTTCTGAGGGAACTAAACGGTGTCGTGGCCTTGGTGGTGGTCAACTTTGATCATTCACCAAAGGAGGTCAATATTACGCTGCCTCAGCACGCGTTAGAACTCTTGCAGATATCTCCGGAAGCGGTATGCCGACTGAGCGAATTGGTCTACCGACAACAAACTTATGCCCTATTACGTCCAGACTATCCCTACACCCTTGACGTAGAGCGGTATGGTATGGCCATCTACCTCTTCACCCCTATCGGGTCGTAATCCATCTACAACACAGATAAACACAGATATAAAATAACCTATTATAAATATACATTAAGCGAAAGGTTTGCCAATTCAAAGTTATTCACTACCTTTGTTTCAAATGTTAATGACCTCATAATTTAATCTAAGATTATTTTAGAAAGCATGGCAAATAAGATCGATTTAAGCAAATATGGAATCGCCGATGCTACTGAGATTATTTATAATCCCACGTATGATCAGCTGTTCGCCGAGGAGACTCGGACTGACTTGGAAGGGTACGAGAAAGGACAACTGTCCGAATTGGGTGCCGTCAATGTGATGACCGGCGTCTATACCGGACGTTCGCCAAAAGATAAATTCTTTGTAATGGATGAGGTCTCCCGCGATACCGTGTGGTGGACTTCGGACGAATACCCCAATGATAATAAGCCTGTAAGCGAGGAGAATTGGCCAAAGATTAAAAAGATAGCCACCGATCAACTCACAGGCAAACGACTCTTTGTGGTTGACGCCTTTGTAGGCGCCAATAAAAACAGCCGTCTCAAGCTCCGTTTTGTGATGGAGGTGGCTTGGCAAGCACACTTCGTCAAAAATATGTTTATCCGCCCTACGGAAGAGGAACTGGCCAACTTCGGAGAGCCTGACTTCGTTATCCTCAACGCCTCAAAAGCGAAGGTGGAAAACTACAAGGAACTCGGTCTTAACAGCGAGACTGCGGTGGTCTTTAACCTGACGGAAAAGATGCAGGTGATCATCAACACCTGGTACGGCGGTGAGATGAAAAAAGGGATGTTCTCCTATATGAACTACCTCCTCCCGCTGCACGGCATGGCATCTATGCACTGTTCAGCCAATACCAGTATGGATGACAAAGAGACCGCAATATTCTTCGGGCTTTCCGGCACCGGCAAGACCACGCTCTCTACCGACCCCAAACGTAAATTAATCGGAGACGACGAACACGGTTGGGATGATGACGGTATCTTTAACTTTGAGGGCGGTTGCTATGCCAAGGTGATTAACCTGAGCAAGGAGAGCGAGCCGGACATCTACAATGCCATCCGCCGCGATGCACTGTTGGAAAATGTAACCTTGGATCAGGAGGGGAAGATCGACTTTGCGGATAAATCGGTGACTGAGAATACCCGTGTATCTTACCCAATCTACCATATTGAGAACATCGTCAAGCCCATCTCCAAAGCGGGACACGCCAATAAAGTGATCTTCCTTTCGGCAGATGCCTTTGGCGTACTGCCTCCGGTATCGATACTCACTCCCGAGCAGACCCAATACTACTTCCTTAGCGGATTTACGGCAAAGTTGGCAGGCACAGAGCGCGGCATCACAGAGCCTACTCCTACTTTTTCCGCCTGCTTCGGAGCGGCGTTCCTCTCCCTGCACCCCACAAAGTATGCAGAAGAGTTGGTCAAGAAAATGAATGCTCACAACGCCAAGGCTTATCTCGTCAATACCGGTTGGAACGGCACCGGCAAACGGATTTCTATCAAGGACACACGCGGCATTATCGATGCCATTCTCGACGGTTCGATTGACAACGCCGAGACCCGAGAGATGCCTTACTTCGGATTCCGCATCCCGTTGGCACTGCCGGGTGTAGATCCCGCTATTTTGGATCCTCGCGATACTTATGCAGATCCTGCCGAGTGGAATGAGAAAGCCCAAGACTTGGCTACCCGTTTCATCAATAACTTTAAGAAGTTTACCGGCACCGAGAGAGGCAAGTCATTAGTTGCAGCGGGGCCAAAGCTGTAACCCGTCACACAACTTAACATTATATAACCGAGGTGGATAGCGGCTCAACACTATCCACCTCGGCTATTTAACCGCCAACCACCACTTCACATCTCATCCGTCCGATCATCCACACCAAATGAGTTGATCAAAAAAAACGGGGCTTAGTATTTGGTAGTTAGAAAAATATTAGTATCTTTGCAACGCTAATGAGGAATTGGTAACCGAATAGCAACATTAACGGATCCTTAGCTCAGCTGGTTTAGAGCATCTGCCTTACAAGCAGAGGGTCGAAGGTTCGAATCCTTCAGGGTCCACGGTTAAAAATAGATTCTTTCGGATCCTTAGCTCAGCTGGTTTAGAGCATCTGCCTTACAAGCAGAGGGTCGAAGGTTCGAATCCTTCAGGGTCCACTCGTGTTAATAGTTTTTCCCACTGTACTTACTAATTGAAGTACGGTGGTTTTTTATTTATATTAACGGCGTTCCCCATCCAAGAATTGTCTAATTATTGGTACCTTAGTAGTCAGAAGTCAAACTTATAATGAGGGAAGAGATGAAGAATTTTACGTTCCAAAATCCTACAAAGCTCATATTCGGAAAGGGCAGCATTGGCAAACTAAGGGCAGAGATCCCTACCGGCAACAAAATACTTATGACCTACGGTGGAGGCAGCATCATTAAAAACGGCATCTACCAACAAGTCTTGGAGCAGTTGGAGGGCTACGAAGTGGTACCCTTCGGAGGCATAGAGCCCAACCCTGACGCATCTACCGTAGATCAAGCGATTGCCAAATACCGTGCCGAGGAGTGTCATTTCATCTTGGCGGTTGGCGGTGGCTCCGTCATCGATGCATCAAAGGCGATCGCTTTGGGAGTTAATGCCGACATCTCTTGTTGGGAAATGGTTACATCCGGTTACAGAGGTAATTCCGCACCATTGGGTACCGTGCTTACCGTCCCCGCAACAGGCTCGGAGATGAATTCGGGAGCTGTGATTTCCAACAGAGCAACAGAGGAGAAATACCCGATGGTAGGAGACTTCCCACGCTTTTCCATTCTTGACCCCACCTACACATATACGCTCAGTCAGCATCAAGTGGCTTGCGGTATTGCGGATACCTTTATGCACACTTTGGAACAATACCTCACCTTCCCCGGTCAAAGCGGCGTGATGGATCGTATGGCGGAGGGAGTGTTGCTCAATCTTTTGGATATCGCACCCCAACTTATCAAAAAGCACGACGACTATGATACGGCAGCCGAATATATGCTGTCGGCAACGATGGGACTCAATCACTTCTTGTCGATGGGAGTGGAAGAAGACTGGCTCACCCATATGATAGGTCACGAAGTGACTGCACTCACCGGTACCACGCACGGTGCGTCACTGATGATGTTGCTGCCCTCGGTAATGCGTGTAATGGTGCAAGAGAAACGAGGTAAGATCATACAGATGGGACATCGAGTTTTCGGCATCCGAGATCTCAGCGACGAAGCGACCGCCGAAGCAACGATTACAGCCGTGGTTGACTTTATCCACAGCTTGGGTTTGTCTGCGTCATTAAAAGAAGGCGGCATCGATGCATCGGTTGCCGAGGAGATTGCACTCCGTTTCGAACAAAGGCAACTAAAACTCGGCACCCTTGGTTCGGGTACCCCCGACAAGATCAGAAAGATATTAGAGATGGCTTTACAATAACCGACTTTACAATAACCGACCTTCCAACACACTCGGATGAATACGACTCACAAGATATCCCTATGGACAGTCCTTTGCCTCCTGACCCTACTCTCGGGCAGCTGTGTCAAGAGTACTCAGATCACCGGACTCAAAGCATCGGTAGAGGAATTGATAGCGGATCAAAACGGCAACCCGGTCGATACCAACTTTAAGACCCTCACCGTAGTCATCAGTTCGGAAGAGGAGTGGAAAGTCAGCAGCAACGTAGATTGGCTCAGCACCAATACAGAGATGGGCGGCATCTCCCGTACGGTAGTGGGTGTCAAGGTCAAACCCAATATCACCGGCAATGACCGGGTGGGTCAATTAACCTTTACTACACCGACCAACAGCTTGTCCGTAAACATCAAACAATTGGGAGGTGAAACGGATCTCAATACCATCATATATGAGTTGCCGGTGGTCTTCCATGTGCTGTACAACGAAGCGGATAAAAACAATACCGACACGCTAAGACGCAAGTATGTCCTCAATAGTGCCGACGCCCAAAAGATGCTGGAGTACATCAATGAGAGGTACGGCCAACAACCGACACTCACCGGCAATCAGATCTACCGAGGTCTACACCGAAAGTACAAACCGACCGACGATGTTTATCACCTCCCCAAGGAGACCAACATACGGTTTGTATTGGCATCCGTAAAGCCCGACGGCAGCCGTATGAGTCCTGCCGGTATCAATGCGGTAGAGATGGACGAGAGGACGCTTGACCCCCAAGCGGTGATGAGTGATAAACAGGGCGGACGTTTTCACTCTATGGCGTGGCCGATCAAGGACTATATCAATGTCTATGTATTCCCGTTTACAAGAGGGGACGAGACGGCCGAAGAGGTGGTGATGGGAATCTCCCATCTCCCATTGGCACTCTCCTCAGCCCAAATTGACGGTCTCCATCAACTGAGTGCCGAGCAAGAGGAGAAGATCAAACAGCACGGAGGATTGGATTACTTCTCCAACTACAACCATTGTGTGGTACTCAACTCGGACGGATTTGAGTGGAGGACCTGGAGGTACACATTCCTAAAAGCCGACCTTGCTCGGAATACCTTAGGACACGAGTTGGGTCACTACTTAGGACTGTATCACACCTTTTCCGAAGTTGCAAATGACAGCGGCGCCATCATACTAGACAGCTGCCAAGATACCGACTATTGCACCGACACCAAAAGCTACAACAGACTGCAATACGAATTTGCACGACAAGACATTATCGCATCCGGAAACACCACATTGGTGCAAATCAACGGCTTACTGATGCGAAACGATTGCAGTAGCGGTCGATTTGAGTCTACCAACATTATGGATTACGATTACTCGTATAGTGACGAATTTACTCCCGATCAAATCAGCCGTATGCGGCAAGTCCTTTACAGCAGCTATACCACTCCCGGTCTTAAAGCCGCTGTACCGAGAGCGAGCGGCATCTCACACGGTACGCCATTGACGGTGACCGGCACGCCCCGGGCAATCCCTTGCAGTGTACGGACACACAAACATCCACATTGATGGCCAATCAAACTGCAAGCATTTGGGCTACCGCTTTGGCTCTGTTACTTGCGGTAGTGTCCTCTTGCCGATCGAAAGAGCCTTATGTCGGTACCATCATCGTTGATACGGATCTTCCGATCCTGCACAAAGGCTACCTGCCCATCGGGGTCACATTGGATCCCGGCAAAGGGGGCAGGGATCTATTGAGTCCCAATCTCCTACTCAACGGCAACTTTGAATTAGCCAGCAGACCTGACGGTGTAGGCTACGACTACACCAAACAAGAGGTAGTCACCCCCAATGGCAGCCGTCTCCACTATCCGCTTCCCGAACAGATGTATGGTTGGGAGGTATTGGGCGGAGACATCACTGTTGAGTCTATCTCCGACAATCATTTCCTCAAAGTCTTTGCAAGGAGTACCGACTCTATTGTTGCTTTCACACAAAAGCTACAAGGTTTTTCTACAGAGCCGGGAGCGGCATACCGCTTTTCTATGCGAGCCAATGCCATTGGCAACGCCTCTGTTACGGTGAGGTTGACAAATGATTCATTGCAACCGTTGGCTCCGCCCCTACTGTTTACACTTAACCGCCCCGACTCTCTTTACTCCGGACCAATCACCGTCACACAAAGCAGCCCCGAGAGCCGTCTACTCATCACCATAGAGGTGCCTGAGGGAGAGGCCTATCAAGTAGTCACCGACAGCACCTCCTATTGGACCCGCAGGAGTACGGCCGCTATCCAACTCGACCGACTGCAACTGACCACAACCGCAGAGAGACACCCTTCGGGGATAGACCTTCAACTCTTTGACCTGTTAGATAGCTTGGCTCCGAGCTTCGTGCGCTATCCAAGCGGCAGGACTGCCAACGGACTCTATCCCGGTACTTACCCGATACACTTAGACACGCTCCCCAACCCACCGCTATGGACTCTACGGAAAAACGAACTGACGGGTGACTTTGACTACAAAAACCTACTGTCATTAGCCAAAGCTCTACGGAGTGACCCAATATTGGTCACTAACTTCGGATTTACAGACCCCTCAACCATCCAACGAACGGAGGATATCAAACTCCTGCCCCAAAGGATTGACTACATCAATCGCATCATTAGTGAGAGCCGAGGCGCAGGCATCGCAATCGAACCGGGTTACAATCTCAACGGCTACGAGTACAACAGACGCTTCACCCAACTACTCAATACCTTAGATACCATCCACCCCAACCTACAACTCATCAGTGCCGGGGATCGTAGTCCCTACAACCGTTACAGCGACTACCCCTATGATCAACCCCTCCCAGGTATCACCTATGACAATCTACCCCTCATCGACTCACTACTCACCAACGAAGACCCGTTGCTATTCCCTCGGATGTCGAGTGAAGTGACATTTAACAACGATTATACCGACGGCTACTTCCTGCCACCTTTGGCACTCAGAGTGGCTTTCCTATTGCTCGCAGAGCACCACACGCCCAACATCAGAGCTTTGGGGATAGAGCCATTGCTCTCAACCGATCTCCAAGAAGATTTCCCTATCATTGCCGTGACAGGAGGTCATTACCACCCCACCCTACTCTACCAATATCTACAAGATTTTAAGTCCCTAAGGGGCAAGAACCTATGTCGGCTACCTGAGGATAAGCACCTCAATAGCGACATATTTGTGTCACTCACCACCAATGACGACCGCACCGCTTTTTACCTCAAAGCGGTCAACGTCACCCGCCATCCCCTCAATTATCAAATCAAATTGACGGGGAAGAATAACAACCTCACTAAAACAACCATAGTCTCTTACACCTCCACACAACCCTCTACCAGTGACAACTTGGAAGGATTTACCCACTACCGACGAAGAGAATTTACAGAGCGACTGCCATTTAGCGGACTATACAATTATCTCTTTGCACCATACGAAGTGGTTATATTTAAGTTTGAATAGTGTATGAAACGCACCCTCTTTACCCTATTACTCCTCTTGCTTCCCACCTTTTTGTATAGTCAAATATCGGTAGGAGCTGATCGGATAGAGTCCATTTTAAGTGAAGTAGACGGCAAATGTATCGGTATGGTGGTCAACCACACCAGTTTGCTCTCGACCCCCAACCACACTCATATAGTTGACACACTTAATACACTCGGCGTCAATATCGTAAGGCTGTACACTCCGGAACACGGACTGAGGGGAACAATGGATGCGGGAGCCTCGGTTGCATCCGGAAGAGACAAAAAGACCGGACTGCCGGTCATCTCACTCTATGGAAATAACCGCAAACCCACCCCTACTCAAGTAGCCGGTATTGATTTAATGCTCTTTGATCTGCAAGATGTGGGAGTACGATTTTACACCTACATCAGCACGCTCACTTATGTAATGGAGGCGTGTGCCGAAGCGGGTATCCCTATCATCATACTTGATCGTCCTAATCCTCACGACACCGTCGACGGAGCTGTTCGGAAAGAGGATAGATACCGCTCCTTTGTCAGCCTCCTGCCCATACCGGCGGTACACGGTCTCACTTTGGGCGAAGCGGCAATGATGATCAACGGCGAAAAATGGCTCAAAGGCGGCATCAAGGCAGATGTCAAGGTCATCACAGTAAAAGGGTGGCGACACGGGCAGCCCTACAACCTCATCACTCCACCGAGTCCCAATCTTAAAAGCAACAGAGCCATAGCCCTCTATCCTACACTATGTTATTTTGAGGGAACAAGCTGGAGCGAAGGAAGAGGGACACCAAACCCTTTCGAGCAAATAGGCTATCCCAATCCACATCTCGGAAACCACACCTTTACACCCAAATCTATGATAGGAGCCACCCGCCCCAAGCACCAAGGCAAAAAGTGCTACGGCCCCGATTTAGAGACCTATCAATGGTCAAAAGGTATCCACCTCCAAGTCCTTATCGATGCTTACAGGATCAGTCAAACACAAGGCATTAAGTTTTTCAAGCACAGACAGATGTTTGATCTACTGGCAGGGAGCGACCAATTACGTCGGCAAATCATATCGGGACAATCAGCGGCGGAGATCCGACAAAGCTGGCAAAAGGACTTACAAGATTACAAAAGAATCCGATCAAAATATCTTCTCTATCCCGATTACGAATAGCTCGTCGGTTTGTAGAAAGACCTGCAAGGGTCTTATTTATGTAGTCCGAAGGTCGATACCGAGTATCGGTATGATGGGTATAAAGTAAAGGGTAGCATCTAAAAGC
>JAUNLZ010000036.1 GCA_030532005.1 Porphyromonas sp. | reverse complement strand
GGGTGGTGAGATGGGTGGTGAGACTTCAAGGGCGGGAGGGGAGGCCGGATTCCCGAGGTCAGAAGACCCGACCGGCTGACGCCAATTGGCACTAATGACACGGGGCAATATTTACCTTTATCCGTCGACACTACGGCATCAATCGATCTATATACTAATAAACAGACATTTGGATTGATCAGATCTCTGCAACTTTATTCACACATTTACCCAAAACACCAACAAACTTAACGCTAATGCCAAAATTGCTATCCGTACATTAAATTTCGCAAATTAGCAATAATTTGATTAGGCATTATTTGGTATTGTAAGCAAATTTTACATACATTTGTGAAGTAGGTTTTTAAGAGTCTGTAATCACAGCGGTGATAAGCTTGGGTCGCAAGCCGATCAGATGGCCTTTTAAACCTGCAAGATAGAGTAATTGTTAACGCTGAGTCATCAGCAAATTAATTTATTTCAAACAACAAAAGCCTATGAAACAGATCAACTACTTGGCCGCCTTAGCGGTCACTCTGCTACTCGGGATACTCACATCCTGTGTTCCGGAAGCCAAAGACGACAACACACCTGACACTATTGAGGAAGCTACTCTTTCTCTCTCATCCACCTCTCTTACTCTTGCAAATGCAGGTGGCGAAGCCCAAGCAATTACAGTAACAACCAATCAAACCAAATGGAATGCCATCTCTAATGCAGAGTGGATCAAGACAACAGCATCCGGCAATACCCTGTCAGTTGTTGCTATGCCTAATGAAAGCGGTAAAGACCGTTCGGCGGAGATTTTAGTTATCGCAGGTGCTGCAAGCGAAAAGGTACAAGTAGTTCAGTCTGCTGCTGACATTGTGATTGAAGTATCTCCTGATAACATTGTTGCACCCAACTCCGGTGTCACCAAGTTGGTCAAGGTCAAGAGCAATGCCACAAATTGGACTCTTGATATTGACGAAGCGGCACAGGCATGGATTGCCTTGACCACATTTGAGGAAATGGTACAGTTGGAGATTGCTCCTAATACGGGCGACCCACGCGAAGCCAAACTTTACGCTAAGAGCGGCACTTTGCAAAAGGAGATTACCATACAGCAAGCCGGTGGGGGTACAGAGTCCACCAAGTTCTTGCTTCCATTATTCAAGATCGACTTTACTCAGTATGAATTGCTCGCTTATGAAAAATCTCGCGGCAGCTTCCTTATTTCCTACTTACCTGCTGACGATGGTCTCCCAAGTTGGGGTATTCCTCCAACGGGTGAAGCCTATTCATTCGCCTGCTCATCCGAAATATTCCCCGGAGCATTCTATCTAAAAGACTTCAACACCAATCTACTGCAAGTGGTTGAGTACGTAGCCTACAAGAAAAACACAAAGGATTTGATTGAGGAGGGTTATATCGAATTCCTCAAGGAGAATGGATTTGCAGACGCCAAGTATGACGAAAAAAAGAATGGCATTGACGGAACAAACAAAGAAAATAGATTCACTGTAAGTGTGGGTGACTCCAAGGACGGATTGGCTATTGTTCACTTCACCGCCCCCGGCCCTAAGCAACCTGAGGAATTCCCAACATTTGACGCCTTCCCATATGACAAGAGTTCATACTTCGGCAACCCAATATATGTACCTACAAAGGTTAAGGAATTAGAGCTCGCTGACGGCTCACAGATGACCGAAGAGGTAGAGGACGAAGAGGTCAAGGGTTATATCGGCTACCAGATGTTTGAAATGGATAAGAAGCACGCTCCTTTATATGCTCGTCTCTATTTCTATGACAATTTCAGCAAGAACGAAGAAGGCAAACCTGCCAATACAGTATCCGAGCTCCTCGTTGTTTGGTCGGATCTTAACATTGGTGCCTGGGAAGTGGCTGAGGGCGCTTACCAATTGACCGAAGAGTTCTTGGCACTCTTAGAGAAGGAAGGCTTTGAATTCTACACCGAAAATGGCGGTAACCTATTCTATTTCAATGAGGCTAAGAGTCTGATGGTAGTGCCACGCGGTGTGCGCTTCTCAGATGTGCTTGACGGAGCACCTGTCTTCTCTATGAATTATTTCCATTATGAGGAAGAGAGCCCAAGCATGAATGCCGAGATGATTGATCAAATATCAGCTCGCTTAGCTAAACAAGATAAAGCTCTTGGCTCAATGAAGTAAAACCTGACTGAATGTTTTAATAACTGTTTTAATTTCCATAGTTGTAACAATACTTAATGTTTTAATAACTGCTTTAATAACTAACTTGTGGACTTGCCTCGGATATTCACCGGATGGACGGGGCAAGTCCTTCTTATCTACCGACCGAGAATTATTATTATAAGTATGAAAAAGATCGCATTACTTCTTGCCGCTACCATCGCTTTTGCGGCGGCAAGTTGCCAAAATGAGCGAGACATCGCCACAGATGTGACGATGGCCACACAAGAGGATCAAGACAATAACCCGAGAGTGTATGATGGGTTGCAATTGCCACGTCAAGGGGAGGCCGTCTCCGGCTCCTTGATAGTAAAGGTGTCGCAAGAGACCTATAACACCATCCACCAAGGTGCCATGTCCAATGAGATGCAACTCAGAAACGCTCCGACTCCGATGCTCAAAGCACTCAATACCATCAAGGCATCTGACGTCGAACGCCTATTTCCCTATGCCGGTAAATATGAAGAACGCACCGTGCGTGAAGGCCTGCATCTGTGGTTGAGGGTCAGATTTGACGAAACGGTGCCTGTTGCCAAAGCGATGCAAGCGGTGTACAACGTGGAGGGCATTGAGATTGTAGAATTTGAGAGAGAAGTAATCCCATTGAGTGACAACAACTCCAACCCATTGGCATTTACATCCCGAAAGGATTATTGGATGTTTAATGACCCTTACCTGCCACGTCAATACCATTACAATAACCTCGGACGAGATCGCAACAAAACCAACGGCGCGGTAGAGGGTGCCGATATCAATCTCATCAAAGCGTGGGAGATAGAGACCGGTAAACCCAACGTGATTGTCTGCGTGGTGGACGGTGCTATCGATGTACGCCACCCCGACTTGCTCCCCAATATGTGGAGAAACGAAGATGAGCTAAACGGCACACCGGGAGTTGACGACGATCAAAACGGTTTTGTAGATGATTTTTACGGGTGGAACTTTGCCAATGAATCCAATGAGTACATCCCCGATGCCGATTATCACGGCTCACACGTAGCCGGTACAGTGGCGGCAAAGAGTAATAATGAGATAGGAGTGGCGGGAATTGCCGGCGGTGACGGTACGCCCGAAAGCGGTGTCAGACTGATGACGGCGGCCATGTTCTCTATGAAAAACGGCAGGGAGACCTTCGGTGACGGTGCTGCAGGTATCAAATATGGTGCCGATAATGGTGCTGTGATTTCTCAAAACTCTTGGGGCAACAGAACCCCCGGCCGTACAAGCGCTTATATCAGAGCCGCTATTGATTATTTCATCAAATACGCCGGATGCGATAATGACGGCAACCAACTGCCGGACTCTCCTATGAAGGGAGGTATCGTCATCTTTGCGGCGGGTAACGACAACTCCAATGACATCTGGGCACCCGGTGAGTACGAACCGGTATTTGCAGTCTGTGCTATGGGGCCTGACTTAAAAAAGGCGAGCTACTCTAACTACGGGGCATGGACAGACATCACCGCCCCCGGAGGTGATCAAAATAAATTTGGCACCCGCTCAGGAGTCCTTAGTACCTTTGGTGTAGACCAAAGCTATGGGTTTAATGATGAGTTGGGATATGCATGGTATCAAGGCACCTCAATGGCTTGTCCACACGTTTCGGGTGTAGCGGCATTGGTGGTTTCGCACAGAGGCGGACCGGGCTTTACCGCACAACAATTGGAGCAATACCTGCGTGCCGGTACACGTGACATATACGCCAAAAACCCGGGATATGCCGGCGAATTGGGTGTCGGCTACATAGATGCCTACTTGGCACTGACGCTTAAAAACGAGAACAAAGTGCCTGAGACACCAAAGTTCTTAGTCGAAAAGTCCAACGACAATGACTTCGAATCAGCTAACATCTATTGGCTTGTACCAAAGGATGAGGACGACAAGGCGCCGTCAAAGTTTGAGCTGTACATCTCCGATAAGCCGTTAGATAAGGATAATTACACCAAGGCTACGCGTCTCGGCGATGAGAGTGGCTACATCAGCGCGCTGGAGAAGGAGCCGGGCGAAGAAATCAGCTATAAGGTCTATAATCTCAAGCACAGCACCACTTACCATTTTGCCCTTGTGGCGGTGGACCGCTGGGGACTGAGGAGCGCGCCTGCATTTTTGGAGGCCAAAACCAAAGTCAACAACCCGCCGGAGATCACCAACATACCCACCGAACCGATATCTGTCTATGATGTCAAAGGCAGTGCGGACTATGCACTGACGGTAGTAGAGCCGGACGGACACAAGTGGAAATTGGACTCGAAGGGCGATTTATCCGGTGTAACATTGACCAAAACGGAAGAGGGTATCAACGTACGTATTCGTCCGGTATTGACACAGGGTACATACAGCTTTACACTCATCTTGACCGATGCTTTGGGTAGCTCCAATACATACGAAATACCATTCCGTATCATCAACGTCAAGGCACCCGAATTGATTGACAAGCTACCGGATGTATTGACCGGTGTGGAGAATGGTCCTATGACTTTGGATCTCTCCAAGCTTTTCAAACCACAAGAGATGCTTGATTTTACCTACGAAGTCAACTCTAACAACGGGTCTATCGCATCTGCAACCGTTGAGGGCAGCATGTTATCTATCCAGGGACACCAAGTTGGAAAAGCGACCATCAATCTCACAGTATCCAACGGTTACCTTGAAACTCGCACTTCATTCCAAGTGGCGGTCACTCAAAACAAAGACAATGAAGTGTATGCTATCTGGCCATTACCGCTAAAGGAGACACTCAACCTCTGGGTCAATCCGGACAGTAGTAATTCGGTAGCTACCATCTATACAATTACAGGCGAAAAAGTAGTGGAAAATGAGCTGTTGGTAGACCACGAGGGTCTGTCCAAGTTGAATGTAAAGAAATTGATACCCGGCACCTATAGGTTGGTAGTGACCGGCACGGGCAATAACACCTACGAACAGATCATACAGAAGAGATAACCGAGAGCTATTTTATTGATTGTATTTTAATGAATTATAAAGTTATGAATAATAAAACCATCTTAAGGGTACTCTTCGCCCTCACACTATCTATATATGCCGGAGTTGGGATCAAGGCACAGAGCGGCCGTCCATTGCTTTTTTTAGAGACTCCGACAGATGCTCGCACTGCTGCGATGGGTAATACGACCTTGACCAAGACAGACCGCAATTACCTATATACCAATCCTTCCTCTATCTTTGATGGAGACACCCAACTGACGGTGACCGCTACGGGGTTATATTTTAACCTTCCAAAAAGTGACTTTATTACCGGCAACCTTATGTTTGCTTCAGCAACTGCCGGTTATCGTTTTATGGATAGGCACGCGGTCTACGCCGGCTTTAGATACCAAGGCGGACTCGGTATCAAAGGGGGTACCAACGACCAATGGGGTACCAATAAAAAGACCTCTACCCCATTTGATTGGGCTGCCGATTTAGGCTATGCATTTAAGTTTAATGACCAACTCTCAGCTTTTGCAACGGGTAGCTTTATCCAGAGTTATACCGGACGTGCAGCATACGCCGGTGCATTTAGCATAGGTGCCAACTACCGATTTATGCTCGCCGAGGATACCGACCTCAATGTGGCTGCGGCGGTGGCGGACTTTGGTACACCCATCTACTATTCCAGTAGTGAGGGTTACTCGTTGCCAACCAATGCACGGCTGACAGCTGACTTCGGACACGCCTTCAATGACAATCACAAGGTGCGTGCAGCTATTGGCAGTAAGTACTACTTCTTGCCTGCCACCGCACAGGTGTTCCAAGCCAATTTGGGTGCCGAATACACCTTGTTTAATATTGCGTCGCTGCGGGCCGGCTATCAATTTGGAACTCAAGAAACTAACCTGTGGACCGTAGGTGCCGGTGTGGCCTACTACGGTGTCAAGTTGGATTTCGGATACATAAGTCCTATCAATAAATATGGTTCTGATAGGTTAATGCTCACTTTGTCATTTGATTACTAAGGTATTGCTTATGCAATATTTTCAATGAAGTCAAATTATTTGAGACGGGGGTGTTGGGTCAACAGCCCCGTCTTTTTTGACTTTTATTTGCATCTATTTGTCGAGCCCTCTACAACCTATCGTTTTAACTGACAGATGTTTGCATATACTTCAGTCATCGATTAGGGAGTTTCAGTCCAATTATTTCACATTTTCGGTGCGTAATCGTTGGAGGTAAAAATATTTATTTGTAGCTTTGACAAGATGGTTTTTCAAACTATGATAATTACAGTTGACAGAATAATAGATTTTGTGACCGAAGTCATACACATGTCATATGCATGTCATACAGATATCATACAGGTATAGATTATGGATAATAAGATTCAGGAGTTAGCCGAAAAGATTTACAATGATGGCGTGAAGAAAGCCAACACCGAGGCGGAGGAGCTGATAGCTAAAGCCGAAGCCGGCAGTAAAGAGATCCTAAACAAGGCTCGTGCGGAAGCGGATCGTATTGTGGCTAATGCCACTCAGGAGGCTGACCGCCTGAGGAGTCAGTCCGAGACGGATGTCAAGAATATGGTCAATGCCGCCCAAGATGCGCTCCTACTTAAGGTGACCAACCTTGTCAACGGTGCGGCGGTTCAAGCGGCTGTTGACGAAGCGTTTGCCAAGCCCGAGGCCCTCTATAATGTGGTGGTGGAGATGGCGAAAGCGCTCTTTGCCAACGAAAATAAGGGCATGGAGATCGCCACAAGTGATGCCAAGCCGTTGGAGGAGTATTTCCGTGCCAAAGCAAAGGAGGTCTTGGACCATGGTGTCAAGATCCGCGAAGTGGCGGGCAAATCGGCTGACTTTGACATCTCGCCGGAGGGTGCTGACTACAAGATCAATGTAAGCAAGGAGGCTTTTGCACGCTATTTCACCGAATTTATGCGTCCTCGTATGCGTGAAATACTGTTTGCAAAAGATCAATCGGCCGAATAAAAGGGAGGTGTAAAGATGGGTGAATACTACACTCTGGGCGCTCAACTGCCCTCTCTCAAAAAAGGCGACTACCGCTCTCATTCGGTCACAAGCAGTGATTTTATCGAGACGCTATACCGGCAAGTCTCAAAAAGGGATCGTCTGCAATTGGAGTTGCTCCTATTACGCAACGACAACGTCCTTTTGCTAAAACTCCTGAGGGGCGATACCGATGCCGAGACGGTCAACGAGACAGACTATGTATTGGGCTTTGAGAAGTTGCAGTTCTTGGTCAATGCCACTGAAAAGAAGATAGAGGCGGAGCGGAATGCGGTCACTGAGTATCAGGAATTGGACTATCCCAAGTTGCCGAAAGGGGTCTACCCTCAGTATATGATTGACTTTGTGGAGCTCTATATCCAAGATCGGGTGGAGGATCAGCAGCAACCTTACTTCTATGCCGATATCCTATTGATGGGCTATGCCAAACATGTGCAGAAAAAGGGGAATGACTTTTTGCGTCGGTGGTTTGACCTGGAGTACAAGATTGCCGCCACTTTCGCCGCCTTGACTGCAGATAAGTTTGATCTGCCGCGAGAGAACTACATCTTGGGCGATACCGCTTTTGACCGACTCTTGATTGCCGGTGACTGGCGAGAGATGGCCTATACCCCCGAGGGCGAGCTGACAGAGGTGATACGCAAGATTGCCGACGAAGAAAACTTGGCCATTCGCGAACAGAGGATCGACGATTACAAGTGGGCGAAGTTAGATGAGGTGATCTTTACAGACATTTTCTCTATCAATGCGATGCTGGTCTACCTCCTTAAGCTACAGATCTTGGAACGGTGGGAGAAGTTGGACAAGGTGCAGGGCGAACGGCAATTTAGGGCCATCGTCAACGATCTCAATAAGGACTTCAAGGGGCGTATGCAAGAATTTAAAGCCTCTCTAAAGCAACACGCCAGATCTAAGCGAATCGATATGACGGAAAGTCACGAAAAATAGGAAAGATCGGCAAGATTCTGAATAATCACTGAGTAATACACTGAATAATACAATATACAAATGAAGACAACTGGCAAGGTGATAGGTGTGGTCTCCAACCTCGTGACCATCCTTGCAGACGGCCCCGTAGCTCAGAATGAGATCTGCTACGTCAGCGTAAAGGGGCGTCAATTAATGGCGGAGGTGATCAAGGTGGAGGGCAACCACGCTATCGTGCAGGTTTTTGAGAGCACGAGAGGGATGCGTGTGGGCGATACGGCTACCTTTGAGCAGCACATGCTTGAGGTGCAGTTGGGTCCCGGTATGCTGTCCAAAAACTATGACGGACTGCAAAATGACCTCGACAAGATGGAGGGGGTATTCCTCAGCAGAGGAGAGTACACCGATCCGCTTGACAGAGAGAAGCTATGGGACTTTAAGCCCATTGCCAAGGTGGGTGACAGTGTGGAGGCGGCAAGCTGGCTCGGAGAGGTGGACGAAAACCACCAGCCCCATAAGATTATGGTGCCTTTCGTCTACAAGGGTGCCTACACGATTAAGAGTATTGCGGGTGAGGGTCAGTACACGGTAGATACGGTGATTGCCACGTTGGAGGATGCCGACGGCGGTCAGCACGAGGTGACCATGGTACAGAGATGGCCCGTAAAGAAGGCGATCGAGGCCTATAAGGAAAAACCGAGACCTTTTAAGCTCTTGGAGACCGGAGTACGCGTGATAGATACGATGAATCCTATCGTTGAGGGCGGTACCGGCTTTATCCCCGGGGCCTTCGGTACCGGTAAGACGGTATTGCAACACGCCATCTCCAAGCAAGCCGAGGCGGATATCGTGATTATGGCGGCTTGCGGTGAGCGTGCCAATGAGGTGGTGGAGATCTTTAAGGAGTTTCCCGAGTTGGAGGATCCGCACACCGGTCGCAAACTGATGGAGCGTACCATCATCGTTGCCAACACCTCCAATATGCCGGTGGCGGCCCGTGAGGCGTCTGTCTACACCGCTATGACTATGGCGGAGTATTACAGGAGTATGGGTCTCAAAGTGCTCCTGATGGCGGACTCTACATCCCGTTGGGCGCAGGCGTTGAGAGAGATGTCCAACCGTCTCGAAGAGTTGCCGGGACCCGACGGTTTCCCGATGGACCTTTCGGCCATCATCGCCAACTTCTACGCCCGTTCCGGATTCGTTTACCTAAATAACGGCAGTACCGGTTCGGTAACATTTATCGGTACCGTTTCCCCCGCCGGCGGTAACCTCAAGGAGCCGGTAACCGAAAACACCCAAAAGGTGGCGCGTTGCTTCTACGCCCTCGAGCAAGACCGTGCCGACAAGAAGCGCTACCCCGCCGTAAACCCTATCGAGAGCTACTCCAAGTATATCGAGTATCCCGAGTTTAGAGAGCACATCTCCAAGCTGGCGGGCGAAGATTGGTTGGATTTGGTGGAAGAAGCCAAACGCCGTATGCTGCGCGGTCGTGAAGTGGCGGAGCAAATCAACATCCTCGGTGACGACGGCGTGCCATTGGATCACCACGAGACGTTTTGGAAATCCGAGCTGATTGACTTCATCATCTATCAGCAAGACGCCTTCGACAGCATTGATCAAAACACTCAGCTCGAGCGACAGAGCTTTATGCTCAAATTGGTGATGGGTATCTGCGCCCAAAACTTTGCCTTTGAGGGCTTTGAGGAGGTGGGTGAGTACTTCAAGAAGCTGATCAACATCTTGAAGCAGATGAACTACTCTGAATATAAGAGCGAGCCGTTTGAGAAATACTTGGCCGAGGCCGAGCGACTGATACAGGAGCAAGGCAAAGAGGGTGCAGAATAATCAATAGAGAGAGAAAACGTAAGTATGGCAACAACAGCTTTTCAGAAGATATATACTAAGGTGACTAAAATCACCAAGGCGACTTGTACCCTAAATGCCAAAAACGTCGGCTTTGACGAATTGGCGTTGGTCAACGGTCGATTGGCTCAGGTGGTACGCATCTATGGTGATGAAGTGACACTACAGATATTTACCGGTACGGAGGATATCCCTACCGATGCCGAAGTGGTATTCTTGGGTCACGCGCCTGCCCTCAAAGTGAGCGATCAATTGGCGGGTAGATTCTTTAACGCCTACGGTGATCCGATTGACGGCGGCTCCGCTATCGAAGGGCGTGAGGTGGAGATCGGCGGTCCGTCGGTCAACCCTGTAAGGCGCGAGCAGCCTTCGGAGCTTATCGCTACCGGTATCTCCGGTATCGACCTTAACAATACATTGGTGACCGGTCAGAAGATCCCATTCTTCGCCGACCCCGACCAGCCTTACAACCAGGTGATGGCTACGGTGGCGATGCGTGCGGAGTCCGACAAGATCATCCTCGGAGGTATGGGACTGACCAATGACGACTACCTCTATTTCCGCAACACCTTCCAAAACGCCGGTGCCTTGGATCGTATCGTCAGCTTTGTCAATACCACGGAGGATCCCTCCGTGGAGCGTCTGTTGATTCCCGATATGGCCTTGGCGGCAGCCGAGTACTTTGCGGTGGAGAAAAAGGAGAAGGTACTGGTACTCCTGACCGATATGAGCAACTACGCCGATGCCTTGGCTATTGTCTCCAACAAGATGGACCAGATCCCATCCAAAGACTCTATGCCCGGTTCGCTCTACTCCGACTTGGCAAAGATCTACGAAAAGGCGGTACAATTCCCCGACGGCGGCTCTATCACCATCATTGCGGTAACCACCCTGTCAGGAGGAGACATCACCCATGCCGTACCGGATAATACCGGTTACATCACCGAGGGGCAGCTCTATCTGCGTCAGGACAGCGAGGTCGGCAAGGTGATTGTAGACCCATTCCGCAGTTTGTCACGTCTCAAACAGTTGGTAATCGGCAAAGAAACCCGCAAGGATCACCCTCAGGTGATGAATGCCGCGGTACGTCTCTATGCCGATGCCGCCAATGCTCAGACCAAACAAGAGAATGGATTTGACCTCACCGACTATGACCGCCGTACCCTTTCGTTTGCCAAGGAGTACTCCAAGGAACTATTGGCGATTGATGTCAATATCGGTACCGACAAGATGTTGGATACCACCTGGTCGCTCTTTGCCAAGTACTTCTCCCAGGCGGAAGTCAATGTCCGTCAGGAGTACGTAGATGAGTTCTGGCCAACCCAAGCGTAAAGCGTAATTAGTAAGTAATGGCTATAAAATTTCAATACAATAAAACTTCCCTTCAGCATCAACGCAAACAACTGAAGGTACGCGAAAGGGCTCTCCCAACCATCAAGAGCAAGGAGAGCGCCCTCCGTATGGAGGTCAAGCGTACCAAAGACCATGTAGAGGCGTTGGAGCAACAATTGGAGGAAAGTATGTCAAGTTTTGATAGCATGGTGGCGCTCTGGGGAGAGTTTGACCCCTCTATCGTCCGCGTCAATGATGTGGATGTCGAGATCAAACGCTTTGCCGGCGTGCAGATACCCGAGCTCAAGGGGATAGACTTTGAGGTCTACCCATTTAGTCTACTGACTACCCCTTCTTGGTTTATGGAGGGGACACAGCTCATCAAGTCTATGGCCACCATAGGTATCGAAGCGGAGGTCGGACGCATAAAACTTGATCTTTTAGATCACGCCCGACGCAAGACCACCCAAAAGGTCAACCTCTTTGAGAAAGTACAAATACCGGGCTACCAAGATGCCATCCGCAAGATCAAACGCTACTTAGAGGACGAGGAATCACTCTCCAAAGCGTCACAAAAGATCATGCGCGCCAACATCGAAGCCAAAGCCAAAGAAAGGAAAGGAGAGAGCTATGATTGAACCAATGAAGCGGTACTCCTACTTCATCTACGAGCCTGAGTACCACCGATTCCTCAAACAATTGAGAGACCTTGGCGTGGTACACGTGAGGGAGTACTCCGATCCTAAAAAGATAGAGTCTTTTGCCCAAAATCTGCAACTGCAACAGGAGATCAGGCAACTGCAACAGCAGCTAACCACTCTACGCAACGGCAATCCTCTCGACAAAGGGCAAGACCGAGATCAACTGCATCACAGCCATCTGCCCGAGTCGGTGTTAGGCGATTATCAACTATACGTTGATACCTATCGGGACACTCTGACACACATTACCAAGTTGGAGAGTCAGATCGCCGAGGTACGCAATCAACAGAAGGAGCTGGAGGTGTGGGGCGACTTTGACTGGTCGCTGATCCAACGGTTACAAGAGTCCGGCTACCACCTCCATTTTTGGTCGGTGACCGCACCTCAGTTTAACGAGGAGTGGCTACTACTGTATGACGCTCAAATCATCCAAGACGGCGGCCGCTACATCTATTTCGTCACGGTGACCCAAGATGCCACACCGCCCGAGTTGGAGAATGCCGAGCTGCAGAAACTCCCCAAACTGAGCCTCGGTCAACTCTTGGCAAAGGATGAAGAACTGCGGGAGGAGAAACGGTTACTCATCGAGAGCCGCAACTATTTGGCATACCACCCCGAGATATTGGACGAAAAGTTGGCGGAGCTGCAAAACATCTACAATATGGAAAACGCCGACCTGCAAGGGGAGCGTATGTATGATGACAAGTTGGTGGTACTCGAGGGATGGGTGCCGGTCAACTTGGCGGATCAAATGGAATCCGGTCTCCAAGACAGCGGCATAGCCTATGCCGAGTTGGAAATTGACAAGGAAGAGGAGGTCCCTATCAAGCTCAAGAACAACCGCTTCGCCAGAGCGTTTGAGCCTTTGGTAGAGCTATTCTCCCTACCCAACTACGGAGAGCTTGACCCGACCCCCTATATCGCACCGTTCTTTATGGTCTTCTTCGGGATTTGCTTCGGAGATGCAGGCTACGGCCTGACCACCTTGGTGGTAGCCACCATACTCAAACGCAAAGCTCCCGAGAGCAAAAAGATGCTCTTGGAGTTGATACAGTGGTTGGGGCTGTCCGGTTTTGTCATCGGCTTCCTCAGCGGCACACTCTTCGGAGTGGAGTTGGTCAAAGTACCCTTCTTCTCCGCCATCAGGGAGTACTTCATATCGTCTGACAATATGATGGTCATCTCCTTGGCGTTGGGTGTGGTACAGATCATCTTTGCCAAGTATGTCGGAGCTGTCAAGCGTACCAAACAGGTCGGCTTTACCAAAGCCCTCTCATCCTACGCTTGGCCGACACTGATCATCGCCTTGGGACTACTCATCGGATTGCCTATGCTCAATATCACACTGCCCGTATGGCTCACCTATACGCTATACGGCTTTGCCGGAGTGTGCGTACTCTTGGTACTCTTTTACAATAGCCCCGGCAAAAATATCTTCGTCAACTTCGGTTCGGGATTGTGGGACACTTACAATGCCGCCACCGGACTGTTGGGAGATACCCTCTCCTATATCCGACTCTTCGCTATCGGTCTTACCGGAGCGGTACTCGGCGGAGTATTTAACAAGTTGGCGATGATGGCCACATCCGGATTGCCGATCATTGCAGCCATACCGATAGGGGCGGTCATCTTGGTGTTGGGACACGGCATCAACTTTGCCCTCACCACTATCGGAGCCTTGGTACACCCGATCCGACTCATATTTGTAGAGTACTTCAATAACTCTCAATACGAAGGCGGCGGAAAAGCCTATGAGCCCCTCCGCAAGGTAAAGGCAAGAGACAACTAATTATTGAAACATAAAAAGATTATAAATATTTAAAGACAAACAACTTTTATGGAATTAAACTTAATCTTAGCATACCTCGGCATATTTGCAATGGTAGGTGTCAGTGGTATCGGTAGTGCGTACGGTCTTTTCTATACAGGACAAGCTGTGATCGGAGCGATGCGTAAAGATCCTACCCGTATGGGTCAGTACATCGGTCTGTCGGCGTTACCATCGTCACAGGGTCTGTACGGATTTATCGGTTACTTCTTCGCGATTGATAAGATCACTCCCGAGATGAGTTTCCAGACCGCCATCGGTATCCTGATCCTCGGTCTTCTATTAGGTATCGTAGGTGTAGCCTCCGCCAACCGCCAAGGACGCATCCTTGCCAATGGTATTGCAGCTACAGCTGACGGTCACAACGTCTTTGCTTCCACCATGGTGATGGCGGTATTCCCCGAGCTTTACTCCATCCTCTCACTCCTGGTCAGCATCCTCGTATTAGGTACCATCTAATACCGACACAAAGATCCAAAAAGATCCCCCGCAATGTAAGATACTGCGGGGGATCTTTTTTATTATAGAGTCCATATCGGGTGAGACATTGCCCGAGTCTTAGAACTTGGTCTTTAGAGGTCTTTTGTCGTTAGGGCTTTTATCACACCTTTGCGAAGAGTGTGTCATTAGACATAGAAAATAACATGATGACTAAACAGAAAGTCCTTGTTTATGGAGTCATCAAAAAAAATACCATTCATCTTTTGCGTTGTAGGATTTTCTGCCTCCTTGATAAATGCGATCCATCGTTTAAAAAGTGAATGGCGATCATAACCGCCCCACACATTTACTCACATACACACATCTTTACGAGCAACCCCAAATTTGTATTCTTTATACTGAGGACTATTTTCATCGGATATAGTAGAGCCTTTTAGTCTGCCGTATGGATTCCACCATCTCCTGCCCTCACTAAATCCGACCGTTAGGTCGCGCCACCTATCGCACCCCCAAAAAAAGGGTGTTTTTTATATATTTGGTGCATTTGGAGGGTGGGGAGATGGGGTCACTCCTAACCCATTGGTTTGCAGGGGCGTAGGAGAGACCCGAACTTAGCCAAAGTTAGACGGCCGACTCGCCGCGGTTAGACGGCCGACTAGACAGAGACGAGACCGCATATTAACCGCGGCGCGTCGGCCGTCTA
>JAUNLZ010000035.1 GCA_030532005.1 Porphyromonas sp. | reverse complement strand
CTAACGATTGAGCGAGCGTATTTATACAATTCGGGGTGCATCTGAATTTGTACTTCAGACGCACCCCGTAATTATGTGTCGAATCAGTTGCAGGTTACTTGAGAGAGATCTTGCAATCTCTATCGTCGCCCTCAAAAATGACTTTATCTTCCTTTGCCAACCAGCCCAAAGCAAAACGTACTTCGTCTTGGGTACGGATACCCGATGCTTTTTGGATCTCCTTTACGGTCAAAGGTTGTTCGCTCTCATTGAGTGCATGCCAGATCAATCCGGCGTTTGTTCCGATTTGTTGTGTCATAATTCTTCCTCCTAACAATTTGTAATATCTGTCGACAAAATTACTTATTATCCTCAGAGTGTCAAAATAAGTTTTGGTTAAGGGGGTAAGTTAATGAAAACTTGGGCTTCCTAAGGCAGTCGCTCAAATTGGTAGATGAATTGATCTCCCCTATCCTCGTAGTTCTTAAATAGGTCGAAGCTGGCACAGGCGGGCGACAGTAGCACCACATCGCCCTCATTGAGGTCCCAATCTTTAATAGCTTCAAAAGCTTGAGCCATACCGTGGACCTCTACTTTTGGGATCGGAAGTGCGGCAAAACTGCGGTGCAACTTTTCGGCATCCGTAGTCATATAGATCAATGCTTTGGCTTTGCTCTTGACGAGATCAAAGATTTCGGCATAGTCATTGCCTTTGTCGGTACCGCCCAATATCAAGATGGTGCGACCGTCAGGCATAGCTTCCAATGCGTGCAAGGTGGCATCCAAGTTGGTGCCTTTGGAGTCATTGATGAAGGTGATGCCACGCCACTCACCTATATACTGCGTCCGGTGCCGCACACCCCCAAAAGCGGTCAAAGTCTTGACCACCTCCCTGTGGTCGGTCGGTATACCGTACGCGTATAGAGCAAGCCCGGCAGCCATCACGTTTTGGGCGTTATGGGCGCCACGCAGTCGGAAGTCTTGATAATCGTAAGTCACGCCGTCGGGGAAGTGGATCAACGTTCCATCAAAGTAGGCATCGGCCTGCGGGTCACGACAAGAGAAACGCAACAGATGCTCCGCCCCTAAGGGATAGCGTTGGAGCAATTCACCGATTATAGGGTCATCGGCATTGATGATAGCGTAGTCACCTGCACCCTGGTTTTGGAATAGACGCCACTTGGCACGCGCGTAGTTGGCCAGCTGATAGTCGTAGCGATCCAAGTGATCGGGTGTGATGTTGAGCAACAGGGCTATGTGGTGGTGAGTCTCGTACATGTGATCGAGCTGGAAACTACTGAGTTCTACTGCAAAGGTATCGGCATCGCCGTCCATCACCTTACGTGCCAAGGAGTTGCCGATGTTTCCGCAAGCGGCGGCGGAGATGCCGGCACTTTTTAACCCAAGTTCGATCAATGTGGTTGTCGTGGTCTTGCCATTGCTCCCGGTGATGCCGATCAACTGACGGGGTTGCAGATACTTGGCTGCCAACTCTATCTCTGAGATGATGGGCAATCCGGCCGACAAACACCTCTGTACCACCTCTGCACTATCCGGTATGCCGGGACTTTTGACAACGAAAACAGTCTCCTCCAATACGGGTAGTCGGTGACCGCCCTCTTCGTAGAGGATGCCGGCATCCTCTATTGTTGCTTTGACTTGGGGTCGCAGTTCTTTGGCGTCAGAGAGGAATGGGGTGTACCCTTTTTCTTTGGCCAATAGTGCGGCGCTGACACCGCTCTCGCCTCCGCCCAATATGATTATTGTACTTTTCATCCGCGTTGATTTGAACAGTTATCTAAGTTTGAGCGTGACAATACTGAGCACCGCCAACAAGATACCAACGAGCCAAAAACGCACGGTAATTTTGGCTTCGGCTATCGGACGACGGGGGGATTGGAACAGGGCATCTACCACTCCGGCCGGCTTTTGGAAATGGTGGTGGAGGGGGCTCATCTTAAATACCCGACGGCCGGTGCCGGTTTTCTTTTTGGTGTACTTAAAGTAAGAGGTCTGGATAATGACGGACAGTGCCTCAACCAAGAATACACCGCATAGGATTGGCAAGAGCAACTCTTTGCGGATGATAATGGCGTAAACGGCGATGATACCGCCCAAAGTAAGACTGCCGGTATCGCCCATAAAGACTTGGGCGGGGTAGGAGTTGTACCAAAGGAAACCAACGGTAGCGCCGATAAATGTGGCGGCAAATATCACTAACTCCTCCGCACCCGGGATAAACATAATGTTTAGGTAGCTCGCCATCTCGATATGCGAACTGACGTATGCCAATATACCCAACGCCACACCTATGATGGCCGAAGAGCCTGCCGCCAAGCCGTCCAACCCGTCGGTAAGATTGGCAGAGTTGGAAACAGCCATTACGATGAAGACAAATATAAGTACCACCAACAGGATGGTAAACACCTCGGAATTTTGATCGATCCCCAAAACTTTGGCCAGGTCACCGTAGTCGAGGTTGTTATTCTTGACAAATGGGATAGTGGTCTGAGTACTCCTTGTTTCTACATTGGAGTGGGTGACCACCAACTGTTTGTCTATGGTCTCCGTGGTGATATTTTCCTTAATCACCACAGCGGGGCTGGTGAGGAGCACTATTGCCACCAAGGCCCCCAAACCCAGTTGGGCAATCAGTTTGTATCGCCCGTGTATGCCCTCCTTATTCTTTTTAAACACCTTGACGTAATCGTCGGCAAAGCCCAATACACCCAATGCGATTGTGGTGATCATCATCAAGATGATGTAGAGGTTATTGAGCTTATTGAAAAGGAGGGTGGGGATAATGATAGCGATGATGATAATGATACCTCCCATAGTGGGGGTACCCACCTTGGCCATCTGCCCCTCTATGTCTAAGGGACGAATGGCGTCGGACATCTGCTTGCTTCGGAGCCAATCGATGATTTTGCTGCCGATGAAAGTGCTGATCAATAAACTGGTGATAAAGGCCAAGGCGGCACGGGTAGAGATATAGGTAAAAGCGCCCATACCGGGGACACCTTGTCGCATCAGGGCATCAAAGAGGTAGTAAAGCATTAGTTCCGACTCCCTCCTTTCTCACTCTCTGTAATTTTCATCACTTCCTCAAGGTCGCTAAAATGGTGGCGCACCCCGTTGATCTCTTGGTAGGTCTCGTGACCTTTCCCTGCAATCAAGATGACATCGCCGGGCAGAGCCATGGTGCAAGCGGTGCGGATGGCGTCGCGACGGTTGGCAATCCTTAGGGTGCGTCTGCTCATATCTTCGTCCAACCCCTCCATCATATCATCAATGATTTTGTCCGGATCTTCTTTCCGAGGGTTGTCCGATGTCAATATCACGATTTCGGATAGCTTGGCGCTCACAGCCGCCATTATCGGTCTCTTGCCCGCATCTCTGTTGCCCCCGGCACCGACTACGGTGATGATACGACCGCCGTGATTTTTTTGCAGTTCCTTGATGGTTCCCAACACGTTTTCCAATGCGTCGGGGGTGTGGGCGTAGTCGATGATGGCCACGTAGCCTTTGGGCGAAGTGACGGTTTGGAAACGTCCGTCTACCGACCTCAGCGTGCTGGCAATCCTCAGCACCTCCTCTTCCGGCTGTCCGAGGAGTATCGCCGCACCGCAAATCGCCAATAGATTGTAGGCATTAAAGGTGCCGACCAATCGCGAGTAAAGCTCCCGGCCGTTGATGATCAGGTCGGTGCCGTCCAAGTGTTGTTCCAAGATCTTGCCCTTAAAGTCGGCATCACGTTTGAGAGCATAGGTATGCACTTCGGCTTTGCTGTTTTGCACCATCACCATACCGTTGGTTTCGTCAAAGTTGGTGAGGGCAAACGCCTCCTTTGGCAGGCTGTCAAAAAAGCCTTGCTTGGCATGCAGATAGTTGAGGAATGTCCCGTGATAATCCAAGTGGTCCCTCGTGAGGTTGGTAAAGATACCGCCCCTGAAGTATGCCCCTCCGATACGGTGCTGGTGAACGGCGTGCGATGAGACCTCCATAAAAGCATACTCACAGCCGGCATCAACCATCTCTCGCAAGTCTTTTTGGAGCGTGAGGGCGTCGGGAGTAGTCAGACGACTCGGTATCTTCTCGCCGTCAATGATGACACAAACGGTGGATATCAGCCCGCTCTTATGACCGAGCGCCGAAAAGAGGTGGTACAGTAGTGTGGCGATGGTGGTCTTGCCATTGGTACCCGTCACCCCGACCAACTTGAGTTGGCGAGAAGGGTGGTCATAAAAATTGGCCGCCACCTCGCCGATCACCACATCGGTATGCTCTACTCTCAAGTAAGCCACGCCCTCCACACGCTCTTCCGGCACCTCCTCACAAAGGATAGCGGCAGCCCCCTTCTCTATAGCCATCGGTATAAAGTCGTGACCGTCGGTGACTGTGCCCCTCAGAGCTATAAAGAGCATTCCTTGCTCTACCGCTCTCGAGTCAGAGGTGATTTGCAATATCTCCAGATCCGGATCACCTGCCACCAATTCGTGGGAGATCCCCATCATTATTTTATTTAACTCCATACTCTACTAATCCCGTAGCGTCAGTAATATTAATTGTCCATCTCTAATCCCGCCCCCCGGGTTTATCGATTGTCGTGCCACGATACCGCCATTGCCTTTGAGTCGCACTACCAAACCGGACTTCTCGGCCAAATAGACGGCGTCCATCACTGCCATACCCACCAAGTGCGGCATCACTCCCTTTTGCAGGGTGGTCGCGGTTAGTATTTGCAGGCTGTCACCCCCCTCTACCGTCAGCCACTCACTACTCTTATCTAACTTATCCACCTCCGCATCGGTCCATTTGATCGCCTTACGGACACTTTGTCCTTTGCCGGCAGCCACCCTTTGTTTGAAGAGCGCCAAAGAATCGGGTTCCACATCCTTCAGAGCTTGGGTATAAGATGTGGCGATGGTCTGCTCGGCAATCTCACGCAGTACAGCTCCGGGAATAGAGCCCGACGGATAAACACCCCTCGGGCGGCTGACCACCACAATACAGCTGTAGAGGGGTTGATCTGACGGAAAGTAGCCGCAAAAGGTGACGTTGTGACCCGCATTGCCAAACGTGCCGCCCCCCAAGCGCTGAGCCGTACCGGTCTTGCCCGAGATATCTACATAGGGGGAGTCCATCGCTTTACCCGTTCCTTGTGTCACCACTCCCCGAAGCATCTGTTGCAGCTGTTTGACCGCTTTTGCGGAGGCTATTTGTTTGTTGATGACCCTCGGCTCACGACTGTAAGCAACATCTCCGCCACCGCTCACCTCACGCACCAAGTAAGGCTCCATCATGGTACCGTCGTTGGCGATAGCGTTGTAAAAACGGAGCGTGTAGATGGGCGGCATCAGTAACTCATAGCCGTACGAACTCCACAACATGGTACTTTTGGACCATTTATTGACATCTTGTTCAAATCGAGGTTTGGCAATTCCCGGTATCTCGAAGTCTATCTTGTCGAAGACATTCATACGGTTGAGTTGATCCAAATAGGCTTGCTGATTATTGTCAAAGGTATGATGTACCGCTCTCGCCACGCCTACGTTGGAAGAATAGTGGATCGACTCGTCATAAGTAATCTTGCCGTACCCTCCCCTATGTGCATTGTGATCTCGGATGATCAGTCCGCGGCCGATGGTCCATAGGCCGTTGCCTACATCGACGGTATCTTCGGGATTGACCCCATTGACGTTAAGTACCGCCAACATCGAAATAGACTTAAACGTAGAGCCCGGCTCTATCAAGTCGGCAAGGGCGTGGTTGGTGCTCTCCATATAGACGCCCTCACGCATACGATCCAGGTTGGCAAGGGCTTTGACGGCACCGGTTTTGACATCCATCACCACGGCACAGCCCCAGTCGGCGTTAACCTCCACCAATTTCTTTCGGAGCGCCTTTTCGGCAATATCCTGTATGTCTACATTGAGTGTCGTATAGATGTCCATCCCGTTAGTAGCGGGGATCTCCTCCACAGAGACCCAGGAGGGGGGGACTCTCACAAATCGTTTCTGACCCGGTTGGCCACATAATAGCGAATCAAATCGCATCTCCAACCCACTATTGCCGTGTGTCATACCTGTGGAGTCCGGTTCATTCATAATACGCCCAATGGTGCGGAACGCCAAGTTGCCATAAGGGTGCTTACGGCGGATGTGCTTCTCCGTCGTCAAGCCCGACTTGTACCAAGGCCGTCCGGCAAAGTAGGGAAACTGTTTGATGGCTTGTAATTCGGTATACGAAACCTCACGCTTGACAAAGCGGTAATACCGTTTCTTCTCCTGACGCGCCTTGATGAAGCCTTGTTTGTACGCAGCCGCCGACTTATCGCCGATTAATTCGGAAAGAGATTTGGAGAGATCGTCGATGGTCTGATCAAACACCTCTTGTTCAAAACCGGCATTACCTAAATCGACCGCCACCACGTATCGGGGGATACTGATAGCCACCGGCACATCAGTGTCGCTATATATATTGCCGCGAAGAGGATCGATAGGTGCCTTGGCCTTTGAGTTATCGCGTACCAAAGCTTCCCACTGCTCGGCATAGACCGTAGCGGTGAGCGTTGCCCGAACCAATATGACCAATCCCAAAAAGACCAAGACGACGCCGAAATAGGCATACATCTGCCAGCCTTTGTGGATTCTGAGATCTCGGATTCTTTTATCTCGTTCTTTCTTCGTACGGTCGAGTTCCTCCATGACCATTAGTCTCCATTAGTCTCCATCAGTCCTCAATCACAATCGGGGCAGTCTTGGGTGTTGAGATAGTGAGTCCGGAGCTTTCTACACGCTCCTCAATGCTGCTGATACGGCTGTCGTCCATCAACTCGGTGGAGAGGGTGATATGAGCAATCTTCAACTCCTGTATTTCGGCGCTGTTGTTTGATATCATCCGTATCTTACGCATTCCCGAGTAGGTAAAAGCCACTTGGGCGATGGCGAAAAGCGTGATTGCCACAATCCATAAGATCATACGTCCGCCGAAGGCCCGTGCCAATATACGACCTTCAACGAAGTACCAAAACTTTTCTGTAAACGTCTTGCGATCCTCTGTCCCACCCTGTTGAGGGCGGAAGCTCTCACCATCCTCAGCCATATCACTCACTTATATCCGCCTATATCCGCCGTAACAAACCCCAAAACAAGCTATGGGGTGATCCCGTTGCACAAACTTACCAATTTTTCAGACCAAAATATCCAACACCAAATGAAAATCCATACCTGCGTATGAGGGGGCTGTATTTTTGGTAAGTTTGTGTCTGAAATAAGGTATAATAATTAATGGTATTGGAAGGACTAATGAAGAATCGAATCGTAGTTGCCGCGGTTGTCGCTATATTGAGTGGCTTTGGCTTGGCAAATGCACAGACACAGGTGGAGTATCATCATATCGTGGGGAAATATTTTTATGGCGAACTCAAGGATGCCAAATTCCCTGCCAATCTACTGACCATTCAGCATAAGTCGGGCGATAAGTGGGGTGAGAACTTCCTTTTCGTCGATATGAATATGGGTGACGGCCATCTGCAAAATGCTTATACCGAAATCCATAGGGATACCAAGTTTTGGGAGGCACCCATCTACATCCACACGCAGTACAACGGTGGATTGGCAAGGGAGCGGCAGTATGATTTTAACCAAGCTTACTTAGGAGGTATCGCGTGGAAATACCGCAATCCCGAGAAGCAAGCCTATGTAGGGGTAAGTATGTCATACCGCTACGACAGAGGCTTGGGCAAGCCTCATAATATGGAGTTGTACACCACTTGGAGCTGGACCAGCTGGAACCGCATCTTCACCCTCAGCGGCAGAGGCGCTCTGACCACCCAAAACCTACCCGAGGTGACAAGTGGAGTCCGCCTGCTGTATGAGCCTCAGTTTTGGGTCAACCTCAATCAGTTCGTAGGTGTACACGATGACTTTAACCTCAGCCTCGGTACGGAGGTCAAGCTCTCTTACAGTACGGTGGCGCCGGATCAGTTTTATGCTCTGCCGACTGTGGGTATAAAGTGGACGTTTAAGTAAACGGTATGTCAAAGAGAGAAAAACGCTTGTGGCGTGTACATACCGAAGGGCTGGCGTTCTTGATAGGAACCGCGGTATTATTTGCCATGTCCTTGGCGTATCTCTATATACAGTTTGAAAACAAACTTCCCTTCTGGATTTGGTTGGTTTGCACGTCGGTGCTTTTGGGGCTATGTATCAACTTTTACCGTTTCCCCAAACGCAAGCAACAATCCACCGACCCACGTGCGGTACTTGCCGCTACCGATGGCAAAATAGTTGCCATTGAGCGGGTGTACGAACCGGAGGTGCTGAAATGTGAGTGCATACAGGTCTCTACCTTTATGACCATATTCAATGTGCATGCCCAGTGGTTCCCTATCGCCGGCAAGGTGACCTACCAAGCCCATAGAGACGGACACTTTATGAGTGCCAATTTGCCTAAGAGCAGCGAAGAGAACGAGCGCAGCAGTGTGGTGGTTCAGAATAAAGAGGGCCAACTGGTGTTGGTGAGACAGATTGCAGGAGCTGTGGCACGCCGGATCATCACTTATGCAGAGGTGGGCGAAACGTATGAGACGGACGAGCCTCTCGGGTTTATCAAGTTTGGTTCGCGTGTCGATTTATTCTTGCCCTTGGACAGTGAGATCAAGGTAGAACTCAATCAAGTGGTCTGGGGAAATGAGACATTGATAGCAGTACTCCCCGAAATCAAGAGCGTCAAGTGATATGAAAATAAGACACCACATCCCTAACCTCATCAGCTTGCTCAACGCCCTATCCGGCTCGGTATCCATCTACTATGCATTAGGGCGTCACAACTTGGCTTGGGCTATCGGCTTTATGCTTCTTGCGGCGGTGATGGATTTCTTTGACGGCTTTGCGGCGCGTAAGCTCCACGCCTTTTCGCCCTACGGCAAGGATATCGACTCCCTGTGTGATGTGATTTCCTTTGGCATGGCTCCGGCGGCAATGATGGTTGTGGCGCTTGACGCCATCCATTTTTTCTTTCCCCCATTGGCTTTGATTATCGTACCGGCATCGGTCTACCGCTTGGCCAAGTTCAATAACGACACCCGGCAGACGGTCTCCTTTATCGGGCTGCCAACGCCTGCCAACGCCCTATTTTTCGCAGGCTTGGCCTACTACACCTATACCCACGCCTCGGTAATCATGGAGGTACCACTGACGATTAAGTACAAAGTTTATCCGCTTTATGCTATTGTCATCGTATTACTCTCCTACCTTTTGATCAGCGAAATACCGATGTTTTCTCTCAAAGGCTCCACCACAATGAGTAGGAGAGGACACCTCACTCGAGTATTGGCGGTGGTGATAACGGCTGTGATATCTGTCGTCCTTTGGAGTTTTTCCGGACTCGCCGTCGCCCTCGGTCTCTACTTACTGATCAACCTTTGGGACTTCTTTAAGCGCCGACTCCCGTAGGCCGTCATTTTGTCAACACCTATACCCACATCAAATCCTAATGAGATCAAATCTACTAATCCTGTTACTTGCTCCTCTGTTGCTCTCTTCTTGCAGTCAGAAGGAGGAAGATTATGAGTCATTGCTGACACCCCTATTCACCCCTGAGTATGCTACCGGCTTTGCCATCTACGGATTAGAGGGGAGAGAAAGCACCATCATACGTGTGACCAATCCTTGGCAAGGGGCTTCGGGGGTGGTGATGGATACCTTTGTGCAGCGCAACGCCGAGCGGCCGCCCGAGGGCTTCACCGGTCAGGTGGTCAAGGCTGACCCCGACCGATTGGTAGCGATGTCAACAACCAACGTCGGGATGTTGGAGTACCTCGGCGAAGAAAAAAGGGTCGTGGCCGTCAGCGGACTACAATTTGTATTTAACGACTACCTCACCGACCCCGCCAATGGAGTGGTCGACTTGGGCGAACAGATTGAGTACGAAAGGTTGGCACGTCTGCAACCCGACTTGGTCTTTTGCTACGGCGTTTCGGACGCTCAACAGATGATGACGGACAAATTGTCCGAACTTGGGATACCCTACATATACTGCGGTGCCTACCTTGAGACCTCCGCTCTCGGCAAAAGCGAATGGTTGGTGATGTACGCCGAACTATTGGACAAAAGAGAGGAAGGGATACAAGGCTTTGCCGCCATTGTTTCGGACTACACCGCCTGCAAGGCGCTGACCGCCGATATAACACCGGACAACCGCCCCAAAGTGATGCTCAATACACCCTATAACGATGCTTGGGTGCTGCCTGCCAAGAATAGCGTCACGGCATCCTTGATCCGAAACGCCGGCGGAAATCCCTTTACCGGAAAGTCGGAGCGAGGCGATGTGACCAATATCGGTATGGAAGAGGCGTTTACCAAACTACGGGAAGCGGACTATTGGATAGGGCTGGGGCAGATGACCAAACATTTTTCCGACCTGCCGGAGGCGATACGGGTACACTCAAAGGAAATCAAAGCGGTGCAGTTGGACCACCTCTACAATAACAATGGACGGCTGACACCCGGCGGCGGTTCGGCCTATTATCAAGAGGGCATTGTACGACCCGATCTTATCCTGCGAGATCTGATAGAGATCCTCCACCCCGAACTTCAAGAACACGAGATCTATTTCTACCGACACGTACCGATAGATTGACAGAAACAATGGAAGTGAGAAGAGGGAAGCGAAGCACGCTCTATATCGGGATGTTGATCTTGTTGGTTATCGCTTTTGTGGCGGATCTATTGGTGGGCGATGTGATGTACAGTCCACGGGAGGTCTTCCTCTCGATGACCGGCCAAGGAGATCCCTCGGTACGGCATATCATCACACAGGTCAGGTTTACCCGGGTTGTGACCGCCTTATTGATAGGCCTCTCACTGCCGGTGTGTGGACTGATGATGCAGACCATATTCCAAAACCCGCTCGCAGACCCTTATATATTAGGTGTCAGCTCCGGTACCGGTTTGGGTGTCGCCCTGTTTATGTTGGGCTTACCTCTACTGGGCGACGCCGTCCCCGCGGTGGTGCGTAGCTTGGGCGTACTTGGCGCAGGCTGGATCGGTGCGTTATTGGTATTGCTCTTGATACTGGTATTGAGCCGAAAAGTCTCCAATATCTTTGGCGTGTTGGTCATCGGCGTGATGCTCAGCTACATCGTCTCCTCCATCATTCAGATTTTGCAGTATTATTCGAGTGCCGAGCAGCTCCAACTCTTCACACTGTGGAACCTCGGTTCACTCTCCAACATCACCAAAGGTCACCTCAAGATCCTCTTGCCGATCGTCACTTTCGGACTATTGCTAACCGTTTCGGCCGTCAAACCGCTCAACCTCCTACTCTTAGGCGACGAGTATGCACAGACGATGGGGATCAATCTCAGGCATACCCGCACCTTGGTCTTTGGCGCCACCACATTGATGGCCGGCAGCATCACCGCCTTTTGCGGACCTATCGGATTTATCGGATTGGCGGTACCCCACGCCACCCGCTACATCTGTCGGACATCGGACCACGCAGTGTTGGTACCGGCTACGATGATGGTGGGCGGTATCGCTATGTTTATTTGCGATATCATTGCCAAACTGATGGTAATTCCTATCAATTCCGTTACCGCACTCTTAGGTATCCCCGTTATACTCAAGGTCATACTCAGTCAACTCAAAAGATAATGCAACTGCAGCTCCGCCATATTGCCGCCGGTTACAACCAACCCTTGATACGGGACGGTAACGCCACCCTCGATGCAGGACAATTGGTGGCCCTCCTCGGTCGGAACGGTACCGGCAAGAGTACGCTACTCAGGCACATCGCAGGTCTATTGCCGCTATTGTCGGGCGAAGTGGTTGTAGAGAAAAACATCCACCGTATGTCGGAGATGGAGCGGGCGAAGTGGATCAGCATCGTCACCACCCGGAAAAGTCGCGTACCACAGTTGACCGCCCGAGAGGTGGTGGCTCTCGGACGGAGTCCTTATACCAATCGGATGGGGCGTCTCTCCCCAAAAGATCGGGAGGTGGTAGATCGTTCTCTTCAATTGGTCGGGGTCAGTCATCTTAGGGATCGCTTTGTCAATCAAATCAGTGACGGCGAAAACCAAAGGGTGATGATCGCACGTGCCATAGCCCAAGACACCCCGGTGATTTTGTTAGACGAACCAACCGCTTTTCTCGATCTTCCCAATCGTTACGACTTGGCATTACTGCTCCAACGGTTGGCACACGAAGAGCGGAAAATTATCATCTTTAGCACCCACGATTTAGACGTAGCGTTTCAGCTCTGCGACACCATCATGCTGATCCAAGACCATCAACTGCTGACCATGCCGACAGAGGAGATGAGACACTCCGGCTACATCGAGGCCCTTTTCAGCTCCGACCAAATCCAATTTGATCCCGATACCGGAGCGGTTCACTTGATAAAATAGGGCGATAAAATAGGGCAAAAGAGAGTACAACACAACAAGATCGGAGAGTAACCGAGGGTAATATCCAACGCGGGTGCATCAAAACCGAAGTTTTGACACACCCTCTTTTTTCTCTTAGCGCTATGGGTATCAGTCCCAAGGATCTTCGTCTATCATCCTGCCGCCGGCATTATCGTCCGTCTCCTCCTCCCCCTCTTGGTAGTAGAGGTGATCTTCGTCAAAGTCGATACCTGACAATGTGAGGTGCATATTTTGTTGCACCATAGGACTGACATCGTGGAAGTTATTGATTGTGATACTCTTCCATATCATATCCTTCAGTTCGGACACCCCCTTGCCGGTCACCGCAGAGAAGAAGACATACTCAACCCCCTCGGGAAGCGTGGGGAGCAACATCTGCTGCAATTCCTCATCTATAAGGTCAGCCTTCGAGATGCCCAACACCCTGTTTTTGTCGGTCAATTCGGGATTGTACTTCTCCAACTCATTGAGCAATATTTGGTACTCCTTGGCGATATCCTCTGTATCAGCAGGAACGACAAACAGTAAGACTGAATTACGCTCAATGTGTCTCAAAAACCGTAACCCCAAGCCCTTACCGTCCGAGGCACCCTCAATGATCCCCGGGATATCCGCCATCACAAACGAACGTCCGTCTCGGTAGTTGACAATTCCCAAGTTAGGCTCCAAAGTAGTAAAAGGATAGTCGGCAATCTTAGGTTTGGCAGCGGAAACAATAGAGAGTAGCGTAGACTTACCGGCATTGGGGAAGCCCACCAACCCGACATCCGCCAACATCTTGAGTTGCATAACCACTGTCATCTCACGACCCGGCTGTCCCGGCTGGGCATATCTCGGCGCTTGATTGGTCGCTGTGGCAAAGTTGGTATTCCCCAAACCGCCCAAGCCGCCTTCAAGAAGGCGTATCACCTCATCATGCTCACGGACTTCGCAGAGGTAATCACCCGTCTCCGCATCGTATACCACCGTCCCGAGAGGCACATCGATATAGACATCCTTACCATCCTTGCCACTACTGTTCTTGGCACCGCCGTGCTCTCCGTCCGTAGCAAAGATATGTCGCTCATAGCGCAGGTGTATCAGCGTCCAATAGTTGCGATTGCCCCTAATGTACACATGCCCGCCTCTACCTCCGTTGCCCCCGTCGGGTCCTCCCTTGGGGATATACTTCTCCCGCCTGAAGTGACTCGAGCCTGCACCGCCTCTACCGGAGCGGCATATCAGTTTTACGTAGTCTACAAAGTTAGATTCAGCCATTTGTTATACTCCAAAGTAAAAGTGACCGGATGACGCCTTTATTACGTTAATTGTTGCGTTCCTCGTGTCTCTCTATAAAACCATCAATACCACGGATGAGGTTATGTGTGACCTCATCAACTGCACCTTGACCATAAATCTCTATGATAGGGCTGTCCGTCTCTTTGAAAAACTCTATCACCGGTTCGGACTGCTTGTGATAAATCTTGAAGCGCTCCTTAATCGTCTCTTCATTGTCATCACTTCTGCCCGATGTTTTACCACGTTCCACAAGCCGTTGCATCAATTCATCCTCCTTGACATCCAACGCCACCAACAACGGGATAGGCCAGTTGCGGAGATTAAACTGCTTGACCAACTCCTCTGCTTGTCGATAAGTACGGGGAAAACCATCCAGTATGATACCCTTCTTACCCTCCAAACCGTCAATGTGCTTAAACAGGAGGTCCAAAATCCATTCGTCAGGCACCAAATTGCCTACCGAGATGAGTGCATCGATCTTGTGACTCAATTCGTTGTCCTTAGCCACCTCCTCTCTCAGGAGATCGCCGGTAGATATATGATCCAGCCCGTAATGCTCGGCAAGAAGTTTACTCTGCGTCCCCTTGCCGGAGCCCGGAGCTCCGAATAATAATATATTAAGCATAACCCAAATTGTTATAGTTCAACCAAAATCTGTCCGAGCCTTGCTCAGAAGAGAAGGCATTTACTTCTCAAGTACGTAAATATCACGTAGCATCCTTCCCCCTCCGTTATAATCCAAACCGCATCCAACTATAAAGTCATTGGCAATCTCTCTGCCCACATACTCGGCAGGCACAGCCCCCTCGGCAAGAGCGTCGGGCTTAGACAGCATCGCCGCCACGTATACCTCCTTGGCACCCCGCTCTTTATACAGCTTGCGGAGCTGAGTCACGGTAAATCCCGTATCGACCAAATCCTCAAGAATCACTACAACCCTACCCTCCATTTGTGAAGTCGGCTTCATCACCTCATGCAAAGTGCCGGTAGAGGCGAGACCGTCATAAGACGAATACTTGGCAAAAGCGATATCATAAGCTCCGTCTAACTCACGCGCCAATTCAGCGGTAAAAATAAACGAACCATTGAGGATACAAACAAAAAGAGGGTTTTGATCCCCCAAATCGCGTGATATCTCTTTGGCCATACGTGCAATCTCCGGTTGTAACTCCTCATCCGACAAGTAGGGTACAAAAGTCAGCCCATGTATTTCAATGCTATCCTTCATTTCAATAGTTGAATCGTATACTTATGTTTTAATATACAAAGGTAGCAATTTTCGGTCAATCTGTCATTTTTCAACGCAAAAAAGAGGCAGAGTTGACGCATAAGCGATAGAAAATCAACGCAAACCAGAACATCTAACACCCGATCCCTCACCAAAATATATCGCATCGGATCCCTCGAAAGGTGTGCACTTAGGTTACACCATCATAATAGCAACCTTTGGCAACGAGGCCCCTCCCCCGACCCGGTCGCGCCACCCATTGCCCTTACAAAAAGGGGTTTTTTTATATATTTGGAGCATTTGGAGGGCAGGGACATGGGGTCTCTCCTAACCCATTGGTTTATAGAGGCGTAGGGGAGACCCGAACTTAGCCAAAGTTAGACGGCCG
>JAUNLZ010000034.1:2303-15487 GCA_030532005.1 Porphyromonas sp. | reverse complement strand
TTGATGACCTCGGGAACCGGTTATCCCCTCCAAATTCCGACCTTTAGGTCGCACCGCCTGTCACACAATATAGGTGGTGCGACCTAAATTGATTACCGCTGCGAGGCACCGACACGGAGATCCTCCTTATCCTTCATCCTCACGAAAAAAGGACTGACCCGGAGTGATCTTGATTTGATTTTAATTAACAAGGCGATGTAAATTTGGTATATTTGCGTGTTATGACGTGCCGCAGTTTGCAAGTCGTGCATCCTAAATCGGCACCGTAATGTGGTAATAACCTACTCGGATTTCTATGCGTGTGTCATCGGAAGAGTTGTCGGAGATAGTGCAAAAAGCATTAGTTGAGCGCGCTCCCTTTGTCCTTTACCGCCATCCATTTGGCGGCGAAGTCGCCTTTATGACTTGTACCGCATCTGACATAGAAATATATACCGATTTCAAGGAGATAAGAGAGGAACCGGGTTTTGTATTTGCCCCCTTTCATCCCTCTCCTCTTTCGCCCATCCTTTTTCTTCCTAATGTGGGGAAGCAATTTGTCACGACTCTATCTTCCGTAGCGCAGGAAGCGAATAATCCACTCCTTGCAGCCTCTCGCAGGGAGGATCCGGTAGATGCTGCGAAGTACAAGGAGGTGTTTCGGACCTTCTCTAAGAGGCTACGGGATAGAGACTTTGACAAATTGGTATTGTCTTGGAGGGCGACAACGTCCCCCGAGAGTCCTACAGACCCTATCAAGACCTTTTGGCGTGCTTGCAGGAGGTACCCCGATGCTTTTGTCTCTCTCTTTTACTCCCCTGTATCGGGATTGTGGTTGGGGGCCACGCCCGAGGTACTACTGAAGAAGGCGGGGGTGAGGTGCGAGACTGTAGCATTGGCCGGGACAATGAAGGTGGATGACGCTCCCTTGGAGTCTATTTGCTGGGATGAGAAAAATAGAGAGGAGCAGCAGATGGTGAGTCGTTATATTGTTGAGCAATTGGAGGGTGTGGCTCTCACTTTGGTGCAGTCTGACCCTTATACCGCACGGGCCGGCAACCTCTGCCATATCAAGACCGATTTCCGATTTGCTGTCGGAGGAGATGTTTCATTGGGAGAGATTGTGGAGAAATTGCATCCTACTCCCGCTGTATGTGGTGTGCCTAAGGATGCCGCCAAGAGATTTATTATGGAGCAAGAGGGGTACGATCGTACCTACTATTCCGGATTTTTGGGGCCTCTGAATGATGGTGGTAAGAGCGCTATTTATGTGAATATCAGATGTATGAAAATGAATAATGGGTCTGACATCACCCTTTATGCAGGTGGGGGGCTGACGGGCAAGTCCAATGAGGAGGAGGAACGGTGTGAGATAGAGGCAAAGATGCTGACGATGAAACGTTTACTCCAATAATGTGCGGCTATGTATTCGGATAAAGAGATTGTCAGGCAATTGACCTCCCTATTGGTGGCTCACGGGGTGACTACTGTGGTACTCTGCCCTGGTAGCCGTAATGCACCGATTGTGCATACCCTTGCCAATCACGAAGCATTTGTTTGTCACTCTGTGACGGACGAAAGGAGTGCCGGGTTTTATGCCTTGGGTATGGCACTTAGTTTGTCCTCTCCTGTGGCTGTTTGTTGTACCTCAGGTACCGCTTTGCTCAATCTTTTTCCTGCTGTAGCGGAGGCTTACTACCAAAAAGTGCCCTTACTGATCATCTCTGCCGATAGGCCTGAGGCGTGGATAGATCAGATGGCGGGGCAGACCATACATCAACCTTTTGTATTCGAGCCGATGGTCAGAAAATCGGTGCAATTGCCGGAGATCAAATCGGGAGAGGATCGGTGGTATTGCAATCGACTGATCAATGAGGCTCTACTCGCTTTGCAACACCGTGACGCGGGACCGGTGCATATCAATGTGCCTCTGTCCGAACCGCTGTTTGACTTTTCCGATCGTCCGCTTACTGATGTCAGGAGTATTCGGAGGGTCAAATGGACTGAGGTAAACGTAACGGAGATGGGTGAGATGCAAGAGGTATTTGCCCAATCCCCCAAGACTCTCGTGGTGGCAGGGCAGATGGACAGGAGGGTAGTTATCCCTCAGGGATGGCAAGGTACTGCCGCTTGGTTGTACGAACACCTCAGCAATCAGCACCTCCCTCTGAGTGCCGCGTCTACTTTTGATACCCTCTTGGCTGTGTTGGACGATGCGGCAAAAGAGGAGCTACGGCCTGACCTCTTGATTACCTTTGGGGGGTCTGTAGTCTCTAAGAGAGTAAAGGAATACCTGCGACAATATCCGCCCAAGGTGCATTGGCACTTGTCGGAGAGCGGTGAACTGATAGACCTATATTGCTCACTGAGTACCGTGATAGAGTCTCCGATAGAGCTATTTTTCAGAGAGACGGAGGAGTGGTGTGTAGAGAAAGAGGAGTGGTACAGACTACTTTGGAATAGCAAGTGCGGGGAACTCTTACCCCCCTCTTTTGATTATTCGGCGATGAGTGTGGCGGGTGAGGTGATGAAGTCCATAGGGGAGTCTCCTTGTACCCTCCATATCGCCAATAGCAGTGTGGTGCGGCATGCCCAACTGTTTCCTCTCTCGCCCTCTGTGCGGGTGTGCTGCAATAGAGGGACGAACGGTATAGATGGCTCTCTGTCTACCGCTATCGGTTATGCGTTGCTCTCCAAGGAGATTAATTATGTGATGATAGGAGATTTGAGCTTCTTCTATGATATGAACGCGCTTTGGCAGGACGCCTTGCCCAATCACCTGCGTATAGTGCTTTTTAATAATGGCGGGGGCGGTATCTTCCACACCTTGCCGACCTTGTCGATGACCTCTCAATCAGAGACTTTTATAGCTGCGCCGCATCACTCTACGGCAAAGGGATGGGCGGAGGCACAAGGATTGACCTATATGGACGTGAGGAGACGAGAGTCTGTGGAGACGGCGATACAGCTGCTGACACGTCCCGATGCTTCGGCACCGGTCTTGGTGGAGGTATTTACCTCTGCCGTGGAGGATAAGAGACTTCTTGAACGTTTTTACCTCTCCAATAAGGCGAGACAAAATATAATCAACTCATCAAATAAATGAAGTTATGAAGAGAGAATGGAAAACAATTAAGGAATACGAAGATATCCTATTTGACTTTTACAACGGAATAGCAAGAATAACTATCAATAGAGAGCGGTATCGCAATGCCTTTACCCCCACAACTACCGCGGAGATGAGCGATGCTATGACCATTTGCCGGGAGTCTCCCGATATCAATGTTGTAGTCTTTACCGGGGCGGGTGATAAAGCCTTTTGCTCCGGCGGTGACCAAAATGTCAAAGGGAGGGGTGGCTATGTCGATAAAAACGGTGTGCCACGGCTCAGTGTGTTGGATGTGCAAAAACAGATCCGGAGCATCCCTAAGCCGGTGATCGCCGCGGTCAATGGATATGCCATTGGCGGAGGACACGTGCTCCATGTGGTTTGTGACCTCTCCATAGCGTCGGAGAATGCCATCTTTGGTCAAACGGGGCCGAGGGTCGGCAGCTTTGACGCCGGGTTTGGCGCTTCCTACCTGGCTCGTGTGGTGGGGCAGAAGAAAGCGAGGGAGATATGGTTTTTGTGCCGCAAGTACAATGCCCAAGAGGCTTTGGAGATGGGGCTGGTGAATACGGTAGTGCCTTTGGATAAGTTAGAGGACGAATATGTGCAATGGGCCGAGGAGATGATGACCCTAAGCCCTTTGGCATTGCGTATGATCAAGGCGGGTCTAAATGCCGAGTTGGATGGGCAGGCCGGTATTCAGGAACTGGCGGGGGATGCGACCTTGCTCTATTATCTTACGGATGAGGCGCAGGAGGGGAAGAATGCCTTTTTGGAGAAGAGAGCGCCTGACTTCAAACAGTACCCCAAGTTCCCATGACCTCTACGCTACCGATAGACTCCTATCGTATAGGGGCATACGAAGCGGACTTGCCTCTGCTCTTGAAGGATGTGCAAATGGAGGTGGTATCGGAGCTGTTACACTTCAAGAGGCCTGCAGGCACTTCGCGTGGTGTCTATACCGATCGCAAAGTGTGGTATATACGGCTCTCCTCTCCCCAACACCCTAAATGTGTGGGGGTGGGAGAATGTGCGCCTCTGCCCGCACTTAGCTGTGACGATGTCCCGGAGTATGAGTCTATACTGAGTCAGGTGAGCAGGAGGGTCAATGAGTGCAATGTCAGTGATCTTTTCTCATTCCTTGCAGATTTTCCCTCGATCACTTTTGGATTGGATACAGCCATAAGGCACTACTATGCCGGCTCATACGCTTTTTACTCTAATCCATTTTCGGAAGGAGAGGAAGGGATACCCATTAATGGATTGATTTGGATGGGTCGGAAGGAGGATATGTATGCTCAGATCAAGGCGAAGTTGGAAATCGGATTTGGCTGCCTCAAACTTAAAATCGGAGCGATTGACTTTGATGAAGAGTTGGAGTTGCTACGGTTGATTCGCAAACAATTTGGCAGGGATGATATTACCCTAAGGGTTGATGCCAATGGCGCTTTTTCTCCGGCGGAGGTGATGACTAAGTTGGAGCGTCTCTCTGTATACGATATTCACTCTATTGAACAGCCAATACGCGCAAGACAATGGGAGGTGATGTCAAAAGTGATAGCCGAGACTCCCATCCCCATTGCTTTGGATGAGGAGCTGATCGGGATCAATAGTCGTGATGGCAAGAGAGAGTTGTTGGATGCACTGCATCCCCACTATATCATCATCAAGCCCTCATTGCACGGAGGCCCGGATGATTGGGTGGAGTTGGCTGCCGAGCGTGGTATACCGTGGTGGGGGACGTCGGCATTAGAGTCCAATATCGGGTTGAATGCCATAGCGCAGTGGGTCGGGAATTATGATCCGCAGCTGCCGCAAGGACTCGGGACGGGGTTGCTATTTGTCCATAACAAGAGTGTCCCTCTGCAACTCAGAGGAGATCGGCTATGGTACACACCGTAAATCATACGATGTGGTAAGTGGTAGCGTGGATATGGATGGTGTGGATATGGAAAGACGAATAGAGCGGCAATACCTTTACGTCGATGGAGTAAAGGTAGACGGGGGGAATTATCGAGATATTGAGAAACGACTATCGGACGAAGAGCGAACAACCTACCATAAGCTCTTCGGATTTCTTGATGATTGGTATTCCGACGCTCCCACTCTTACTGTTGAGACCTCCGGCTCCACCGGCAAGCCTCAACGCATATCTGTATCTAAACATAGGATGATAGCGAGTGCGGAGGTGACCTGTCGGTACCTCGATCTCCACCGAGGTGATACCGCCCTTCTATGTATGGATTTGAAGTATATAGGGGCTAAAATGATGGTAGTGAGGGCATTGGCGGCGGGACTTAATCTGATTGTCACCGTGCCGTCCGCTCATCCGCTTTCTATGATTTCGACACAAATCTCTTTTGGGTCGATGGTGCCCCTCCAGGTGTACCGATCTCTGTCTGTACAGGAGGAAAGGGAGAAACTTATGGCAATGAAGGTCTTGATCATAGGAGGAGGGAAAATAAATCAAGCCTTAGAGAATGAGTTGAAAGATTTTCCCAACCCTGTGTATGTGACCTACGGAATGACGGAGACCCTCTCGCACGTGGCGATGCGGAGAGTCAATGGCGATAGCGCTTCGCCAAAATACTATCCTTTGCCTTCAGTGGAAATTACTCGTTCAGAACAGGGGCGGGTAATCATCCATGCACCTAATATAGGTGTGGATAATCTTGTGACCAATGATCTTTGCAAGATGGACGATGATGGCGGGTTTGTCGTTGTGGGGCGTGTGGACAACGTTATCAATAGTGGTTGCGTCAAGATCTCTCCTGAGGAGATTGAGGCTATGATGGAGGGCTTGGTGACCGAACCTTTTGCCTTGACCTCTGTCGCTGACGCAGTATTGGGAGAGGCACTCGTGATGCTCGTAGAGGGGGGAGATGATTACCGAGCGAAGTACGACCGGCTGCTGCACCAATTGTTGCCGAAGTACTCTGCCCCCAAGCACTACCTCTCACTCCCCCGTTTGCCTATGGCGGGAAATGGAAAACTCAATCGAATGGCGTGCAAGGAGGTGGCCGCAAAGATGCTCAAACCCTAAGGTGTTTTGTGTCTGTAACGCTACTTTGGTGTATCGGTAGTTCGGAGTCAGTGTGATCTTAGGCGTTGCATAAGGGTCAGAGGTATAAAAAAAGAGAGCGGTAGTTAATCAACTATCGCTCTCTCTGATGTCGGGGTGGTGGGATTCGAACTCACGACCCTCTGGTCCCAAACCAGATGCGCTAACCGGACTACGCTACACCCCGAAAAGTCCTCCGCTTGAGTCGGCCTGTCAGCTCTTTCTCTCAAACGTGATGCAAAGGTACAAACAATTTTTTAATCCACAAAATATTCGGGTGCTTTTTAACGGCGATTCTCAAGTCAATCGATGCTGCCTCCAACCTCCTCTAAGTTGCACCCATTATCGTACCTATATATCGAAGCCTCGGACGGCTCGTTAGTGGGTCGTCCGAGGCTTAGGGATTTTGTGGTGGACTATGTCACTTCGGTGAGTTTAAGCATTGACGGTTCTTGTAGTTGGTCGGTCTCTATTCGATAGGAGCCGCCCGCTCTTGCTTGACCGTCAATCATTGCTTGAGTGATCAAGTCCTCGACATATTGGGCAATCGCACGGTTGAGCGGTCTCGCTCCGAGCTTGGGGTCATACCCTTTGATTGCCAAAAAGTCTCTGGCCTCGTCGGTATAAGTGACGGTCAACTCTAAGGCCTGCAGTCGCTCATCCAATTGTCGGAGCTGGAGGTCAACAATGCTCCTGATGGTCTCGCTCGATAGTGAATTGAATGTGACAATTTTGTCAATACGATTTAGGAACTCTGGCGCGAAGCTCTTCCTCAGCATCTTTTGTATCACCTGATTGGAGAGCTGACTCACATCTGTGGCCTCCGCGTCTCGGAAACCGATACCGGTCCCAAAGTCGTCCAACTGTCGGGTCCCCACGTTGGAGGTCATGATGACTATGGTGTTTTTGAAGTTGACTTTGCCCCCGTTGCTATCAGTCAGGATACCGTCGTCCAATAGTTGCAACAACAGGTTGTGGACATCGGGGTGGGCTTTCTCGATCTCATCAAAAAGCACCACAGAGTAGGGGCGGCGTTTTACCTTTGTTGTCAGTTCTCCGCCCTCGTCGTATCCCACATATCCGGGAGGGGCTCCAACCAATCGCGATACGGTGTGCCGCTCCATCATCTCACTCATATCTACTCTGATAAGTGCCTCTTCGCTGCCAAATAGTTCCTTTGCCAAGTTCTTTGCCAAATGGGTCTTGCCGACACCTGAAGAGCCTAAGAATAGAAATGAGCCAATGGGTTTGTTGGGGTTACGGAGTCCGATCTTATTTCTCTGGATGGCACTCGCTACCGCATCAATGACGTGGTCTTGCCCCTTGACCTTGGCCTTGAGCCTTGCCCCCAAGTTGGCGAGTGACTCCAAGTCGTCTTTCGTCAGAGACTCAACGGGTACGCCACTGGACATGGATACCACCTTTTTGACCTGTTCTACGTCCACCACAATCGGTTCCGAGACCATCTCACCCCGTTGGAGTTTGGCTTTGAACTCAGCCAGCTCCGCTTCTGCGTCATTCTCGGCATCTCTATATTTGATGGCAAGTTCGTAGTCGCTCTCACTTACCGCCTTTTGTTTCTCGGCACGGGCTTGCCTTATTTTCTCCTCAAACTGAGAAAGATCTACCGGCTTTTGAAACGTCATAAAGGTGTATGCTCCCGCCTCGTCGATGGCGTCAATCGCCTTGTCGGGGAAGAACCGATCCGTGATGTACTGATCCGTCAATCTGACCGCCGCTTGGAGTGCCTCATCGGTATATGTAACGTGATGATGCTCTTCGTACTTCGGCTGTAGCTTCTTAAGTATCTTGAGTGTTTCGTCTGCATCGGGAGCCTCTACCACCACCTTTTGGAAGCGTCGCTCCATAGCGCCGTCCTTCTCTATGGTCTTGCGGTACTCCTCCAGCGTGGTAGCGCCGATGACCTTGATCTCACCCCTCGACAGTGCCGGTTTGAGGATGTTGGCGGCATCCAATCCGCCTTGGCTGTTGCCGCTTCCCATCAGGGTGTGTATCTCGTCTATATACAGTATGATCTCTTGGTGCGCTTTGAGTTCGGCAATGATGCCTTTCATCCGCTCCTCAAACTGACCTCTGTACATAGAGCCGGCAACAATGCTTGCCAAGTCTACCGAGACAATCCGCTTGTTGAGTAGAGAAACCGGCACATCGTTGTTGACGATCTTTTGAGCCAAAGCCTCGACGATGGCAGTCTTGCCCACTCCCGGTTCGCCCAAAAGGATGGGGTTATTCTTTTTCTTCCTTGCCAATATCTGAGCCACCCTCAATATCTCGGTCTCGCGACCGTAGACGGGATCCAACTTGTCCATCTCGGCTTGGTCGTTGAGCCAGGTGCCGTATTGGTCTAATGTAGGGGTGTCGGAGTTGCCTTTGTCACCCTTGTCGCTTTTGCTGTTACGCTTTTTCTCTTTCTTGTCGGTACTACGATCTTCATTTCCGAATAGACCGCCCAAGTCATTGCCCTCGATGTCATCACCGTAGGGCGTCATGGCGTCATCCTGAAGCATATATATGTCCTTATCGTACTCTTTCTTTGTCATAATACTATTCGTACCCTCTCATTTTCTGTTTCGAATCTATTTCGATCTGTTGGGAATATGAGGGGCAAGTCAAGTATTACTCCATCGGAAAGCCCCGCCTCCTCATCAGTCCTAATATAATTTCTACTGCATAATCTATGCCAACGGACGATAGTTTGATAGTCAAATCATAATTATCGGCAGCTCCCCAATGCTTTGAGGTGTAGTAGTTGTAGTAGTCCCTGCGATTTTTGTCAATCTTCTCTACTTCGTCTTTGGCTTTCTCCTCGCTTTCGAGGTTCATTCTCTTTTTGACCGCCGCGGCCCTGTGCTCTATATCATCGGCAATAAATACGGAGATCATATGAGGGTGATCTCGCAGCACGTAGTCGGCACAGCGTCCTACAAATATGGCCGACCCCTTGGCGGCTAAGTTTTGGATGGTCTCCGCTTGTAGGGTGAATAGATGCTCGTTAGACAAGTAGTTGTTGGAGTACATATAGAAGACATTGGGCATACCCATAGTGCCGCCCAAGACTAAGGGGATTTCATAGCTGTTACGCTCGTCGGCTCGCTCAAAAAGCTCTTTCCTTATGTTGCTGTCCTCCGCGGCCTTGTCGAGTAACTCCTTGTCGTACAGATTGACTTGTAACCTCTTTTGCAGTTCCTTTGCCAACTTGTATCCGCCACTCCCGAAAGAGCGGCCGATACAAACGGCAAAGTGCTGATCTCCGTATATGACTCCTTGATCCATAACTATAAGTGATATTTTAATGATGGAAATTGCTCCATTGCAGATTTCGTCAGTTCGTCCCTAAACTTAGGGTGAGCGACGTTGATGAGGGCCATGGCACGCTCCGCTTCGGTCTTGCCGGATAGATGGGCAATACCGTACTCGGTCACAATGTATTCGACATCGTTGCGCATAGAGGTGACTACATTTCTGTGACCCAAAAGCGGCGTAATGCGAGATATTTGGCCATCCTTGGCGGTGGACTGTATGGCAATGATGCTCTTGCCGCCCTCCGAGATACCTACGCCTCTGACGTAGTCAAACTGTCCGCCCGAACCGCTGAATACCTTGCCGCCTACCTTCTCGGCACATACCTGCCCGTAGAGATCCACCTCTATACAAGAGTTGATCGATATCATATTGGGGTTTTTGCCGATAATGACAGGATCATTCATATAGTCGACCGTGTATTGCTCAAACTCAGCATTGTGGTCCAAGAAATCATACAGCGACTGATCTCCCATCGTAAAGGAGGCGGTCATCTTGTTGGGGTGGTCACCTTTGTACTTGCCCGTGATGGCACCGCTCTTGTATAGCTCCAATACACCCGGTGTCAGCAACTCTGTGTGGATGCCCAAATCTTTGTGCCCTTTGAGGAGTGCCAATACAGCATCGGGGAGAGCTCCGATACCGATTTGTAGTGTAGCTCTGTCGGGGATAAGCTCCGCACAGTACTTCGCTACCTGTTTTTCGGTCTCGTTAGGCACCGCCGCCGGCAAGGTGTGGGGAGCGCTGCTGTGCTCTACGATGATATCTATTTCGTCCTCTGTTAGAAAGTTGTCTCCACCTATATACGGTAGCTGAGGATTGACCACCGCCAATACTTTTTTGGCAGCTCTCGCCGCAGGTAATGTGTAATCGGAAGCCAAGCTACAGCTGTAGCGACCCTCGGCATCGGGTGGCGTCACCTGCACTATCCCCCAATCGGGTTGGAACGAACCGCGCTCAAAGAATAGCGAAGGTACCTTGGAGAAATGGCGAGGGATAAATTCGGCCCTGCCCTCGTTGATGGCATCTCTCATTGCTTTGCCATTGATAAAAGGGGAGTACACTCGGAAGTGCTTTTCCATACCCCGCTCCAAGTGTATAGGATTGCCCAAGTAAATCAGATGAAATATGGAGAGATGGGTGTATCTCTCTTTTTGGCGTACCAACTCCTCAACCACACAATTGGGTGTGACGGCACCGTGTCCCAGCACGATCTTCTCCCCGTCCTTTATTTCACTGACAGCCGCCTCGAGCGTCATAATCTTCTCTTTTTTCATAATCATTATCAATGACAGTACATAAAATATTATAGGTTAGTCTTATAAGTCACTACGCAAATTTATTAAAAAATAATCACTTGGTAAAGCCTCATTATACGCCTTGTAAGTGTGTCTAATTGATGCTTATTTTGTAACTTGTCTCCACAACGTAGATCACGTGATGGATGGGGTGGGTATCGGATATGAAACAGTATAAGGATTTAGATCGGTTAGAGTCTTTAGATTACTTGGTCGGACTCTTGCAACACTCCTCTCCGGATATGCCTGATGCGGAGTGGGCGGAGCTGATATCTATTTTGGAGGAGTATCATACCAAGGTGTCGGGGCGTAGGGACAGTTTCGGGTTGCCGATGCTGACCCGCAAATTGCTGTCAGCGATTACGATAAGCGGCGATATGGGTATCGGCGGGGCTACTCTACAGGCGGTATTGTTACAGTTGCCTCTTGACGAGGGGATGATCACCGAAGAGACGGTAAAAGAGAAATTTGGCAGCGACACTTGGCACTTGCTGACGATTTTGGATCGAGTGGCTGATCTTTACTCAAAGAATGCAGTGGTGACGAGCGAAAACTTCAGCCATTTCCTACTCTCTTTTGTGGAAGATGTGCGGGTGATCTTTATCCTCATCGCCGACCGTCTCGAACAACTACGACTTGCCGGCCGCTGTCTGTCGGAAGATCGGCAAATGGAGTTGAGCGTTGAGGTCTCTTTCCTTTTCGCTCCCTTGGCCCACAGGCTCGGTTTGTATGGTATCAAGGGCGAGATGGAGGACCTTTGCCTCAAGTATACCGACCGAGAGACTTACAGCTTTATCAAAGCTAAGTTGGCTGCCACCAAACGGGCACGAGACGCCTATATCGCTAAGTTTATAGCTCCGGTCAAAAAGGCGCTCGAGGAGGAAGGACTAAAGTTTTCCATCAAAGGCCGCACCAAGTCTATCTCATCCATCCGCAATAAGCTGATCAAACAAAAGATAGAGTTTGAGTCGATATATGACCTATTTGCCATACGCGTGATATTGGACACCCCGTTGGAGTTGGAAAAGAGCCAGTGTTGGAAGGTCTATTCGGTCATCACTGATATGTTCCAGCCCAATCCCAAACGGCTCAAAGATTTTATATCCGTCCCCAAGAGCAACGGCTATGAGAGCCTGCACATCACTGTGATGGGACCCGAAAATAAGTGGGTAGAGGTACAAATCCGTACCGAGCGTATGGATGAAATTGCCGAGAAAGGATTGGCCGCACACTGGCGGTACAAGGGGGTCAAAAGCGATACGGGGCTTGATGACTTTATGACCAATGTCAGAATGGCGCTCGAAAATAAAAGCGCCACCTCCGAGGAGGTGATGGATGAATTTAGGATGAATCTCTTTGACGAAGAGATCTATGTCTTTACCCCAAAAGGCGACTTGGTCAAATTGCCTAAGGGGGCTTCGGTCTTGGACTTTGCCTATGCCATCCACAGCGGTTTGGGGGCAAAGACAGTGTCGGCGTTGGTCAATGGCTCCAATGCGGGGATCAGGCAACTGTTGCACAATGGTGACACGGTAGCCATCAACACATCCAACAGTCAAACCCCCAAAGCCGACTGGCTCCAATTTGTGGTGACGAGCAAAGCCCGCTCTAAAATCAAGCAAGCCTTAAGGGTGGAGTCCGAAAAGGCGATGGCAATGACTAAGGAGGAGATGAAACGTCGGATGAAAAACCGCAAGTTGGAGTTTGATGAGAGCCTCTTTACGAAGTTGATACGCCGAAAGGAGTACAAGACCACGAGTGATTTTTACAAAGCGGTCTATGTCGGTCATATTGACCTCAACGCCTTTTTAGATGAATACAAAACGGAGTCGGACTTGTTTTTGAAACAGCAGAGCGGGCAGGAGACTAAGGTTTCTGCCGACCAATACATATCGACCACTCTGCCCGAATTGTTGGCCGAGGAGACCGACGATATATTGACCATCGACAATAACCTGTCGGGAGTCGATTACCAACTCGCCAAGTGCTGTAACCCCATCTACGGGGATCCTATATTTGCCTTTGTGTCACGTGCCGGCATCAAGATACACCGGAAAGATTGCCCCAATGCGGTCGATATGTTTACCCGCTTTGGGTACCGCATCCTCAAAGCACGGTGGAAAGGCAGTGGCAATGAGGGAGACGAAGTGGTATTAAAGGTCATCGGACACGACGATCTCAATGTAGTACACGCTATTATGAGCAAGGTGAGTGGCGATGGAGCGGTGATCTTGCGGAGTTATAATATACAGTCGGGTGACGGACTGTTTCAGGCGCATTTCCACCTGTTTGTCAAGAAAAGCACCGCTATCAACCCTTTGGTGAAATCACTGAGGGAGGTGAGTGGTGTGAAAAACGTAGAACGGGTGAGGTAGCCATTTGAGTCTACCTCACCCGCAAACTGTGCCGCAAACTG
>JAUNLZ010000034.1:0-2293 GCA_030532005.1 Porphyromonas sp. | reverse complement strand
TTGTTTCTTTTCCAAACCCAGCCGGGAATGTCCTGCCGCCTCCCATGCCGCCACCGAAGTTGCCCATTTGGTTGCTGTTGGTACCTTCGCGCCGCTCCTTGAGCTGTCTCTCGCGTTCTTTATTCTTATCCTTCCGCTCTACCGCCTTAGGTTTATTTTTGATGAGTTCGGTAGGTTTCTGTTTATCCAATGGTGTCTCGAGGGGAGCCATAGTTTCGGTCACTTCCCAATTCTTCATCACCTCCATTATCTTGGGCATATAGTAGACCTGCTCCGGTTGTATGCTGTCTACATAGTGGCCGGAGTCCCATTGTCCGTTGCCGTTTCGGTCAATAATCAGTCTAAAAGCGTACTTGTCCGGTTTTAGATCCTTAAATTCCAGTCGCGGCTCTTCCGAAGAGACCACCCTGATAGGGGTGTCGGAGGTGCTCAGTAACTCGCCTATAAAAGGGCCGCTGACACCTTCGATATTGATAATCAGTTGGGCAAACTCCTCTTTGGGTTGTGTCTTGAAAGCATCCACCACAGTTTTGTCGAGTTGGTGGCCGTATATGTCGGTAAATTTGATGCTGTCTACATACAGTTCGTACGAGGTGTCATATTTGAGAGTGCTTTTGATAAATCCTACGGTAGTCCTGCCCGGCAGCATACCTATGGAGTCGATACGGACGGGTTGGAGTATAGAGTCGTTGGAGTCAAAGAGTTCGAACGCCTCAAATGCAGTGGTGTCAATCGGAAACGAGGTGGTAAATAGTATAGAATCGCTGATGCCGCCGTCGCCTTTGTGCTCAAATCTGATGCTGAGCGGTTTGGGCTTGTTCTCTCCTTCTTTACCTTCGTCCTTCTGTTGGTTCTTCCCCTTTTTAGCACTTGATTTTACCGATATAGTATCATTGACAATGATGGGTTGCCGTAGGGAGTCGATAGATTGGTAGGTGACGACGAAGTCGTTTTTACCGCTCCAGGTAGAATCACGAAGATATGCCACAGCTTCATTTTTGGCAGCGTTAAAGTCAAATATCGGTGACAGTGTGGTGTCGTTGTCCTCATCCACGGGAGCCAAGGTGATTGCACCATCCGGCAAACGGTTAAATATCAATTTGATTTGCATCGAATCGGGACGCTCTCGTTTGCTGATGAACCTGCGTTCTTGCGGTGATTCGAAGTACCACAATACCAAATCATCCGGCATAAAACGTGTATAGGCGACCTGTTTGATCGTATCGACCGTAAGACTGTCCACCCACAAGGTGTCTTGCTTTACGGCGTCGGTGCAAGTGGTGGTGATGACGCTGTCAAGAAATGCGACACCCTCGGTGGGCATATCGTGGCGGTAGTTGCCATCGCTCTCCTTGAGTGCATAGACCCGGTACCTGCCCGATTTGATATTACGAATGATGAATTGGGCGTAATCTCCGGTACGGCTCATACGTTGGAACGTGGTGTCGGTAAAGGCACTCCTGCCCGCCTCCTCCGGATGTATACCGATGAGCAAACTTTGCATCGGTTCGTGATTACGCATATTGAGTACCTTGCCCGAGATTTCCATGGTGTCTATTTCGTCGCCCGTGCTAAAAGCGTACGAGAAATTCTCCAACGGATTGCCCTCATTATTATCCACGATCGCATCGGTGAAGTCAATAGAGTAGGTGGTATTGGGCACCAATTCATCTTCTAAATTGACTATCACCTTTTTACCTACGGCCGTGATCTTAGGTTGCTGGAGTTGAGGAGGGGAGATGATCACCTTATTGGCAATATCTTTAATTTGCACATATTCGTCAAAAGTCAATTCCACCTTCCGAGATTTGACGTTGAGCGCGCGGTTTTGGGGTACACCGTGTACCAACTTTGGCGGTGTTGTATCGTACGGTCCTCCATCTGGAGCGACACGGTTGGCGCATCCATACAGGAAAATAACAAGGAGGACGGTGAGTATCGTGAAAAGGGTGCCTGACCCTTGATTTATCTTCATATCAATAGCTATTGAGTTCTCGGCAAAATTAAACATTTTCGGCTATAAGTGCCAAACAGAGTTATTTGTGGTCACTCCTTTTTTCGTATAGATGAAGGAAAAGGGGTGTCTGCGTGTCGGTAGTCACGCAGCGGTTATAGATTTAGGTCGCACTATATATATCACACTATATATATTGTGTGCGATGGGTGGGATCGCTGATGTTCCATTAATTACTGTTAATTACTTTGTTGTATTTTGTTTTGGCGTATATTGTCGAGGTGGAAATCGGTGATTTTGTAATCCCTTAGGATACAGTGGGTTGGGAGGGGTAGTAAC